>DASYGC010000054.1:0-3527 GCA_036000225.1 Ktedonobacterales bacterium
GATAACGATCAACTGATCCAGCAGTTGTGGGGTATACAGCGCCAGAATCGGCCGGTGCGCTCCGGCATCGCCGGCCAGCGCCACCAGTTCCTGCCGCCGCTTGCCCAACGCCAGAAACAGCGCGAGCAGAATGGTGCACAGGTAGAGCCAGGGAGAGATGTGCACGGCCACCGCGAAGGCGCCCGCCATCGCGCGCAGCACAAAGCCCGCCGCGATCGCGAAGACATCCACCAGCACGACATGCTTCAGGCGCAGCGTATACGCGAGATTGATCGCCAGGTAGGTGGCCACCACCGCGCCGAAGAGCAGCCCACTGCCGCCGTAGCGCGTGTAGGTATCGGTATCGGCCAGCAGGGCGCGGGGATGGCTGAAGGCCACCTCCACATGCAGCGGCGCCAGCGAGAAACTCACGCTCGTCAGGCTCACATCTGGTGGCAGCACCACCAGCAGCGCCGTCAGCGCGGCGGCCAGCAACAGCGCGGCGATCGCCATCAGCCGCGCGATCCCTGGCTTGAGCCGGCCCGAGGCCAGCGGACGCCAGCGTTTGGTCGGGTGCAGCCGGTCCTGCTCCACATCGGCCAGATCGTTGAAGATATACACCACGCCCGAGACCAGGCAGAAGACAGCAAACGCGAGCATCGCGCGCGCGTCACTGAACAGGTCGAGCAGTCGCCCCGCGAACACCAGGCCAGCAAAAACCAGCAGATTCTTGGTCCATTGTCGCGGACGCAGCGCGAGCACGGCCTGCACGATCTGCCATCCCCCTGGCCCTCTACGAGGAGGGTTCAGAGGGGATGGGGTTGTCGCGCGCGCCCCCCTGCCCCCCGGCGCGGAGGGTCCAGAGGAGACGGCGGCGCTGGTAGGTTCCACTGATGGGTCTGCCGCATCAGCGCGGGCAGCGCGCGTCGAGTCGGTCAGCATACGCGGCGTCGCAATTCGGCCAGGCGCGTCACCGTGGTGCGGTGCTTATCAGTGGTCACATACTGCCGCTCGGTCAGATAGCCCATCACCTTATTGACACTCTCGCGCGAGGCGCCCACCATCGTCGCCAGCTCACCCTGCGTCAGGCGCATCTCGATGCGGATGCCCTCGGCCGTACGCACCCCATGTGTCTCGGTCAGTTCGATCAGCTTCTTGGCCACGCGCCCATGCACGTCGAGGAACAGCAGGTCCTGCACCATCTCATCGGTCAGGCGCAAGCGCCGCGCCAGCACATTCATCACCTCGATGGCGATATGCGGATGGTGCGTCACCGTGCGAATGAAGTCGGCGCGCTGCAGCCAGAACGCCTCGACCTCTTCGATCGCGATGGTATCCGCCGAGCGCGGCTGCCCATCCAGCAGCGCCAGTTCGCCGAAATACTCCCCACGGCCCAGCAGCGCCAGCGCGACCTCCTGGCCATCCACGCTGGTCAGAGAGATTTTGACCTTGCCCCGGCGGATCAGGTACATGATCTGCCCGGGATCACCGCGATGGAAGATCACCTCTCCGGCCTGGAAGGTACGCCGGTGCATCAGACTGGCCACCTCGCGCAGACTCTGGAGATCCAGGTCGGCGAACATCGGCACCTGCGCCAGATACTCCATCAATTCCTGGAAGCGCGCGCCGCCTGCCCCGCCAGACGTGGTCTCGGCTGGCGCCGTCGCGCGAGCGGTGCGGGGCGCCGCCGTCGCCGGCACAGCGGCGCGGGGGCGATCGGCCTGATTCTGCGTGGTCACCGATCGTTCCTCCCCTCTGCCGGCGCGTGTCGTCTCGCGCTTTCGGGCACCATCTTACCAACTGCGTCAGTGAATGACAAGTCCGCTGTGCCGATCGGCTGCGCGATCCGCAGATGGACGACGATATTGCCGCGCACCGGTACCGTGCTCGCGAGCTCAAACACGCGTGCCAGCCGGTGCAACTGCTCGGAGGTGCGCCGCGTCACCATCAGATTCACCGCCAGCGTTCCACCCGGCGCCAGCAGAGTCGCCACCTGCCGCAGAAAGCCGGTGGCAAGCGTACCCAGTGTGAGGCGGCCCGCCTCGAAGAGGTCCAGGCAGACGTAGTCGTAGCTGGACGGCTCCTGTTCCGCCGCCACCGGCACCCACACGAAGGCATCCTCGACCACCACCCGCAGACCCGCGATCGCGTCAAGTCCCAGTTCGGCGCGCGCGCTAGCCAGCACCCGTTCGTCGCGCTCGATCCCGACGATCTCCGTCGCGGGGCAGCGATCGCGCAGCAGGCGCGCCACGGTGCCGCCGCCCACGCCCAACAGCAGCGCGCGGCGCGGGCAGGCCTCCGGCAGCATCGCCGCCCAGTAGCCTGGCGCCGCCTCGCTCGCGTCAGCCGGCGCGCCGATGCTCTGCACCACACCGCCGACCTCGAGCGCGGCGCAGCCATCCTCGCGCTGGAAGACGCGCACGACCAGCGTGCGTGGTATCCCGTGACGCCGCTTTCCCATCGCTCGATCTCCCTGCTCTATCTCGCTGTGGCGTGTCTCTGGCCCATCGCCCCCAATCGCCGCCAGCGTACCACACGCCAGCGGCATCCCCCGCTGGGGACGTACCACATGCCGGCGACATTCCCCATTGGCGACATACCACACGCCAGCGGCATCCCCTGCCGTCGATGTGCCACATACCGGCGATATTTCCCCCTGGCGAAGTGCTCTTCGCCGCGTTCACGACGATCCCTTGCCACGCCGTGAGGCCCGCGCCGAACAACCACCTCGCCAGTTCCGTAGGGGCGTACGGATGTACGCCCGCTCGCCAGGTGCTCGCCTCGCCCGTTTCGTAGGGGCGTACGGATGTACGCCCGCTCGCCAGTTTCGTAGTCGCGCACGGGTGTGCGCTCTGGGGCCCCGTTATCCATTGGCGCCACGCGACGCGACGGATCCACGCCCTCCGCCACCCGCGCGATCAACGCCCGGATCATCCGGCCATAGCCGTCGTCGCCCAGCGTGTGCTCGGTCGCGCTGGCTCGCTCGCTGTACCGCCGCGCCCGCGGCAGATCGCCCAGGCGCAGCGCAACCTCGGCAATATTGGCGTACAGCGACGGATAGAACGGCGCAACCCGCTCGTTACCCACCGCATCCGCGGCCTCCAGCGCCCGCAGGTGCCAGCTGAGTTGCGCCTCCGGCTGCGACTGGGCATGCGCCATGAAATGCGCCACGACGCATGCGCGATACTGGTCGCCGGCACTCGCCGCCGCATCCCACTCCGCCTGGTACAACACACGCGCGCCCTCCTGGTCGCCCTGCACGATGAGGGCCTGCGCGCGGCCAACCACATCAGCCACCACGTTGTCGTCCATATCGTGACGATCTCCGTCTCGCCTCACATCCAGTTGCGATTGCGTCATCCACGCCTCGGGCCCCCGCAACGACAGTGTGCCACATCCCACCTGATCCTTCCCGCTGAGCGCCCGTTCCTCTGGCCGTCCGCACCGGCGATGTGCTATGAAACGCTCAGCGAGTCCGTGGTCGCGCACGGGTGTGCGCTCTGAGCTCTTATGCCATCTTCGTCCTGGCGACGCTGCGCTACGGGTGT
>DASYGC010000055.1:0-1522 GCA_036000225.1 Ktedonobacterales bacterium
CCCGGTCGGTCAGATGTACGTGGAGCGCCAACCGACTGTCATCGTGCTGATGGGCTTTGCCGTGCTGGCAGAGCAGCGTGGTCGCGGGATCGGCGCCACCGCCTTGCGTATGCTGCTGGATGAAGCGGCGCGGGATGGAAAGCCGGTCCGGCTGCACGTCGAGCAGACAAATCCGGCGCGTCGCCTCTATGAGCGTCTGGGGTTTCGCTGGATCGCCGATGAGGGTGTCCACTGGCTCATGGAGTGGGCGCCAGCACCAGCCGATTGAAGACGGCCTCGTAGCGGACGCTCTCGGCGTCGGCGCCGACCGGCACGATGAAGAGCGCGAAGGCGCCGATCTGGTCGTGGGCAAATTCGTACATGCCCTGCGCCAACTGCGGCGTGCGCGGGCCGCGAAAGAGCAACGCAAAACTCTCCCCTTGCGGTGGCGGCGCCCCATCGGCGGCGGGCAGCGCGCGCACCGTGAGATCGTTCAGCGCGATCAGGGTGATCGGCAGCGTATCGGGTGGGGCCAGAGAGAGCCGGAAGGTATCGCCCACATGCAGGGCGAATGTGGCACGGGTCAGTTGTGCGCTCACGGTCGCTGAACCTCCTCCAACGCGGGGCGAATTTCGCGTATCATATCAGCACCGACGAGACCCCGTCACCGTACTTGAGACGCACGCAGATGCTCCGCACAACTGACAATCTATTCACAAAGCGCATCTGCGCATTGTGGTATGATAGCCTCGCTAATAGCGATATGGGACTTTTGAATTGGTGGAATAATAACCGATAGGACAATAAAGGCGGGGGAGATGAACGAGACGCAGGAGAATCTACCAGCCCGGCAGCGGCGTGTCGGTGTATCGCGACGCGCATTCGTGCAAGGCGCGGGCGTATTGGTCGCGGGCGGCTGGCTGCGTTCCACCCTGCCGCCCGCCCACACCAGCGCAGTAGCGTCGGAACCCGCGCCGCCCGTGCATGCGCTGGGGCAGGCCGCGTTCGCTGCATATCTCGGCCAGTCGTTCCGTATCGAGGATGGAGCGGCAGCGCCGCTGGATGTGCGGCTGGTGGATGTGGCGGACCGACGCCCGCTAGTCGGCGGGCACCACGGCGGCGAGAGTTTCGCGCTCATCTTTCGCGGCCCCGGCGACCGGGCGCTTGCGCAGAAGACATACCAATTCTCGCACCCCGATCTCGGCACGTTCGCGCTCTTCATCGTGCCCGGATTGGTAAGCCCGGACGGCGTCAATCACGAGGCGATTATTAACCGTTTGCCGGCACACTAACGCCGCGCGCACAGGAGCAGGGCGATGTCACAGGAACCATTTCTCGGGGCAATCTTCATGTTCGGGGGCAACTTCGCGCCGGTGGGGTATGCGTTCTGTAACGGTGCAGCGATGTCGATCAGCCAGAACTCGGCGCTCTACCAGATTCTCGGCACGACCTACGGCGGCGACGGCACGCAGACCTTCGCCCTGCCGGATCTGCGGGGGCGCATCCCCGTGCATTTCGGTAACGGCATTCCGCTCGGCCAGTT
>DASYGC010000056.1:0-12814 GCA_036000225.1 Ktedonobacterales bacterium
CGTCGCATCCAGCCAGCCGCACCGCTCCCACACCCACTGGCACGCCTCGCGCAGCGACGCAAAGGCCTATGGCTACGAGATGACCGATGCTGAGCACCGAAATACCGCCACCTGCCTGCGCCAGATCAACGGGCAGGCCGCCGTTTCCGGCTACCGCCGCGACCTGATGGACGACCTCTATGCCGGCTGGCGCCTCGCCGAAGCACCCACTCATCCGGCAGCCAGCCCGGCAGACGGCATCGCACATTTGCCGCTTCCGCCATCCGGCGCTATGCTACCAACAGCAGATCGCTCGCGCCCTCGTCTCTCCCTCCGCGCACCACGAAAGGACCGCCGGCTTCGTGTCACCCACCGCCGCGCAAATTGTCCTGACCGGCTGGAGCCTGAATCCCAGCGTGATCCTCGGCATGCTGGCGCTGGCCGCCGCCTATTTCGCTGGCATCGGCCCGCTGCGCGTGCGCTGGCGCCTGGGCGAGCCCGTCGCGCGCGGGCGCGTCACCACGTTCTGCGCCGCGCTGGCGGTGCTCGCCTTCGCCCTGCTCTCGCCCCTCGATACCCTCGGCGATCAGTACCTCTTCGCCGCCCACATGGTGCAGCACCTGCTGCTGGTGGCCGTCTTCCCGCCGCTGTTGCTGCTGGGCACACCCGCCTGGCTGCTGCGTCCCGTCCTGCGCGCGACGGGCATCCTGGCGCTGGCGCGCCGCCTCAACGCTGCGCTCCCCGTCGCGCGTGGGCTGGCCTTCGCCGTGCTCGTCTTCGCCCTGTTCAATGCCGACTTCTGGCTCTGGCACCTGCCGCCGCTCTACGACCTGACCCTGCGCCACGAAGGCCTCCACATTCTGGAGCACCTCAGCTTTCTGGCCTTTGCCACCCTCAACTGGCTGCCGATCCTCAGTCCCCTGCCCGACGAACTGCCCCGCCTGCCGCACGGCTTGCGGCTGCTCTACCTCTTCCTGAGTTGCCAGCCCATGGTCGCCCTGGGGGCGCTGCTCACCTTCGCCGGCCAGCCGCTGTACGCTCCCTACATCGCCGCGCCCCGCCTCTTCGGCCTGTCGGCGGCCACCGATCAGCAGTTGGGCGGCCTCATCATGTGGATTCCCGGCAACCTCTCCTACCTGCTGGTGATGGGGATCATCTTCTTCCAGTGGATCGAGCAGCAGGGCGCCGCCGCCGAGCGTGCCGAATGGGCGGCCGACCAGGCGGCAGAGCAGGCGGCGGCCAGCGCACCGGCCCAGGACTCACCCGACGCGCTCGACCCGCCGCGGCACACTTCCGCCACCTCGCTGGCACGCGAGCGGGAGTCTTGACCGGCGGGCGCTCCACTATGCTACGCTTTCGAGTGACCCCCTCTCACACTCAGGAGCCAGTTCATGGATTCCGCCGCTGACCACGGTATCCACCGCGATGCGCCCGCCGACCAGCAGCGGCCCGCCACGCCAGCCGCTCGCGTGTCCGATCACGCGCCCGCCTTGCCCGTATCGCCGGCGGCGCCCGCACCTGCCACCGCGAATCCCAAAGACACCGCGGACACGACGGAGACTACGCGACGCCAGGCCGCGCTGGCACGCGCCGCCCATGCGCTCAAGACGCCCCTGGCCGTCATCAAAGGCTCCGCGACCACGCTGCTCGCCGGCGAGAGCCAGTGGGACGCCACCACCCAGCGCGAGCTCTTGCAGCTCATCGACACCCAGGTTGATCAATTGCATCACCTGCTCAACGGCCTGCTCGACGTCTGGCGTATTGAGACCGCTCAGTTGCCCCTCCAGTTGGACGATACCCCCCTGGAGCCGCTGCTGCGCGAACTCGCGGCACGGTGGCAGGTCGCCTCTCCGCCCCAGGCGATCCATGTCGCGCTGCCCGCCGATCTGCCGCCCGTTCCCCTGGATGCGGCCCGGCTGTGTCAGGCGCTCGATCGGCTGGTGCGCTTCGCCATGCGCCTGGCGCCCGTGCCCGCGCCCATCCGCATCGAGGCCCGCGCGGACGCGGCTGAGTTGAGCCTGACGCTCGCGGCGCGTGTGCGGGCCCTCGCGCCCGATGAGCTGGCGCAGCTGTTCGAGCCCCTGGCCGCCGCCAGCCTTGAGGACCACGCCGAAGCTGATGCCGGCGTGGCGGTCGCGCGCGCGATCGTGCGGGCGCATGGCGGCCAGATCGCCGCCGAGACCCCACCCCAGGGATCCGGCCTGGTGTTCCGCATCGCCCTGCCGCTCACATCGCCCGACCCCAGCGGCCCCGCGCACCAGCCAGGCCAGCAAGGCCAGCAAGATGCTGCCCCAGGCCCGCGCGCGCCCCGCGGCCACCCGCGACCGCTGGTGCTGCTGGCCGGCCATCCCGCGCCGCTGGCACGCTACCTGCGCGCCAACCTGGAAGCCGCCGGCTACCGACCGCTGCTCGCGCCCGACATGCGCCAGCTAGCGCGTCTGCTGGACCTGGAAGCGCCCGATCTCGTGCTGCTGGATGCCAGCCTGGTGGATGCCAGCGGCCTTCACGCGCTGGCGCGGCTGACCACGCCTGGCGCGGCTCCCGTCGTCGTGCTGGGAGCCGGGTCCGAGGCGGAATGCGTGCGTGCGCTCGATGCCGGGGCGGTGGACTATCTCGCGCACCCTTTCGGTCTGCCCGAACTGCTGGCCCGGCTGCGCGCGGCCCTGCGCAGCCCCGCGACCATCCAGGCGGAACGCCCCGAGCCCGTCTTCTGCACCGGCGACCTCGCGATTGACTTTACCCAACGCGCGGTGCGCATGGGCGAGCGGGCGGTGCCCTTGAGCCGCACGGAGTACAAACTGCTGCACATGCTGGCGCAACATGTGGGCCGGGTGGTCGCGCACGAACTGCTGCTGGAACGCGTCTGGGGTCCCGCCTACGGGCAGGAGGTCGAGTTTCTCTGGGTCTACGTGCGCCGGCTGCGCCGCAAAATCGAGCCCGATCCGCGCCACCCGACCTATATCCTCACCATTCCCGGCGTCGGCTACCGCCTCGCCCAGCAATAGCCGCCAACTGGCTGCTACCCGACGTACCCTCAGCGCGTAGTTGGAGATAGAGTAGGACCTCCGGCCAGCGAGGACACAACGATGCCGCGAATAGCAGAATCCGGCGACCGGCTGGTGCTGGTCATCGAAGCGGACGGCGCCCTGCGGCGCATCATGGCGCTCGGCCTGCGCCAGCGCAACCTACGGGTGCTGGAGTCGCCGTCGCTGGGCGCGATCTGGGACCAACTGGATGAGCCGCCAGCCCTCGTCGTGCTGGATATTGGCGTCGGCGCCACCAGCGAGTGGATGTTGCCGCCGCTGCTGCGACGCCATCGCCTGCTGCGCGCCGCGCCGGTGGTCCTGCTCGCGTGGGAGTGCCCTCTCGCCGAGGTGGCGGCGCTGGCCGCCGCTCAGGCGCCCACGCGACTCTGCCTGGCCAAACCCTTCGATGCCCGCGCCCTGTACGCCGCGGTGGATGAACTGCTCGCCGCCACCGGTGCGGCGGCGTTGCCAGCGGCTCACTCCCCGGTGCCGGCTAGCCCTGTGCCGGGGAGCGCCTCGGCGCGCGTCGCCCAGGGCGCGGCACCCCTCGACCACCCTACCGCCTCTGGCGCGGCCAGCGCCCTCGCGCCCGTGCCGGCGCCGAGCCTCTGGCCGCTGCTGGCGGCGGGCGCCGCCACGCTGGCGGTGGCGGGCTTCTTCATCCGCCCGATCTATGCGCTGGTCGGTCTGTTCCTGCTGATCGTGGTGGCGCTCTGGTGGAGCACCGCCCTGGTCCGCCCCTCCTCCCACGCCTGACCGACTCACGCCCTCGCATACCAAATCTTGCCGCATCGTCGAGGTTTCCGAGCGGGTGAATCCGCCGCTGGAGGCGTGCCGCCACAAAGTCCGCCTTCGCGGACTGGAGAGATTTGGTATCAGGTGATTGCCGTATGGAGGGCATCGGGTGGAATCCCGATTGCCAGGTAAGAAGCCCTTTCGGTATACTCTCGACAGGGACTCTTCGATCTGGGATCGGTTCACACTGGCCCCGCCCGCATATTTCGCAGCCGGTAACTGCCGGCGCATCGGGCTCATCCGAGCAATGGCGCGTTGCGGTTTAACGCGCGAAAGGACATGCATCAGACATGAAAAAACTCATCCTTCCCGCCATCCTGATCGTCCTGATGGCCCTGGCTGGCTGCGGCAAAGGCGGCCCGGTGACCTCGCCGGGTGGCGGCGGCGGTGCCAACGAAGTGGATATGGCCTCGGTCACCTTCGTCCAGTCGTCCATCACCGTCAAGGCCGGTACGGCCATCAAATTCAACGATCCCACTGCCACCGGCGCGCTCCACATCCTCTGCTTTGGTCACGATCAGATCTGCAAGGCGAATGCCCAGGGCCCCACGGACCTCAATGCCAGCGCCGGCGTCACCTTCAACCCCGGCGACAGCAAGAGCTACACCTTCACCAATGCGGGTAGCTATGAGGTCACCTGCACCGTCCACCCGAATATGAATGTGACCATCACCGTCCAATAGCCCGCGCCCACCCATTCAGCATCACCACGCCCCCCAGCGATCCGCTAGCGATCCGCTCGGGGGGCGCGCTGTCCGGGAACCAACGAGACCACACCGGCGTCACGCATGATGGGTGGAGCAACCGCTCAGGTGGAGCGGCTGATACGCCTTTCGGATGAACGCCACTGCCGCGCCCCCAGAGCGCACACCCGTGCGCGACTACGGAACGGGTACCGGCTTCCCGAAAGTCGTATGCTACGCCTCCGGTGAGGAGTTGATATGCGCAAGATCCTGATGGTCATCGCCTTCCTCGCGTGCGCGGTGGGGATCACCGCCTGTGGCGCCAGCGCGCCGCGGTCGCCAGGCGGGCCCGCCACCGACTATGCCAGCCTCATGCGCGGTCTGCGCGCGGCGGGGGCCACCACCGTAGCTGCTGGGAGCGTGAGCCAGCCATTTTTCTCCACGGCGGGTCAGATCGTCGCCATCAATGGCGAGCAGGCGCAGGTCTTCGAGTACCCCGACGCCGCCACGGCGGCCACCCAGGCTGCGCGGATCGCGTCAGATGGCGCGACGATCAATCACACCACGCAGGTAGATTGGATCGCGCCGCCCCACTTCTACGAATCGGGGAAGCTGCTCGTGATCTATGTTGGCACGAACGCCAGCGTCATGCGTCTGCTCGCGGCGCAGTTGGGGCCACAGTTCGCCGGCGCGTAGCCAGGCGCCACGGCGCCAACCCGCCACGCTACGGATGCGCCGCCGTGCGTTGGAGGCGCCCTAACACGCGGTTGGCCCGGTAGGCCAGCGCCGCGGTGGCGACCATGCCGGCGATGGCGCCAAAGAACGCCAGGAAGCTATCCACCCCTGGCGGCAGTGGCGATCCCACCCAATGCAGCAGCGACGCCCCCGCCCAACCACCCAGGCCGACCGCGACCACGATGGACAGCGCGCGCCGGTGCCGTGCCGCGAAGGCCAACACCCGGCGCAGATAGCCGCTCAAGAGTGGCGTGACACCCAGCGTCGCTCCCACACTGACGCCCAGCAGGCTCAGCAGCAGCACCGGTCGCAGCGCCAGCGGCACCGCGATCGCCGTGGCCGCCCGCCACGGCGGCAGCGCCACCATCGCGAAGGGGTCGAGATGCCACCCCGGCGCCAGTAACAGCACCAGGCCCAGCCCCGCGCCCGCGCACAGCAGCGCGGTGCCCGCGCGCTTGAACGTATCGGGACCCCAGTGCCCCGTCACCGCGGCTACCGGTGCCACCAGCAACATCGCCAGCGGCAGCGCCACCCCCAGCGGCAGCCATGCCGGGAGCACTACCACGCGCGCCGCCGCCAGCGCGAGCAGTTCCAGCGCGGCCCATCCGCCCAGCCCGCAGACCAACACCCATGCGGTCAGCAGCCGCGTCCACGCGGTCGCGGCACTGGCGACGGTATGCTTGCCACCGGGCGCGGCGCGTGCGCTGGCGGCCCGCGCGGCTTTTGGCGCCTTGGTGGCCGCCGGCGCTTGCGGCTTCGGTCCCGGCGGATTGGGCGCGCGCGGCGCGCGGCGGAACAGGCGCGCCGCCACCCCGGATGCTTTGGATGCTTTGGGCGGTTTAGGTGCTTTCGGTGCGCCCGCCGCGCGGGGCGGTGGCGCGGCCCTGGGGGCCTGGGTGGCCAGCACCTCGACCGTCACCGGGATATAGACCTTCTGCGTCCCCGAGGTGATCTCCAGCGTCGTCTGATGCCGGCCCGCCTGGGGCAGGCGCGTGGTATCCGCCGTCAGCCTGACGGCGCTGCTGGTGCCCACGAACGAAGCGGGATCGACCTTCAGCCACGCCGCCAGGCTCGCGACGCGGCCGGTCACCGGCAGGCCGAACTGGCCGCCGATGGCCACCGAGACCGTGCTCTTCTGTCCGGCCAGCACCACGCCGAAGTCTACCGTGCGTGGGCGCACCTCCAGCAGAATCTGGGTGCCCACATAACTCGCGGCCATTGCCGCCGCCTGGGCCGCGACCCGGCGCATCGTTGTGGCGGCGAGCTGGTTGGCGATGCGCGCGGCGGTCGAAGTGCCCGCCGGGCTGCGTGGCGGCTGCGGCGGTGCCTTAGGTGCTGGTCGTGCGGCTGCGTGCGCCGGCTGCGGCCGCGGCTGGGCGGATCCCTGAGCCTGCGGGCGCGTGGCCTGCAGCATGAAGGCTTCCAGGCCGGTTGCGTGGTTGCCGCCCAGCTTCACCACCACCCCCGCCGCGCGCGCCGCCTGGGTCTGGCCGGTGCTCGTTAGCCAGGTCTCCAGTCGCCCCGAGTACAGGTGATCCTGCGCCTCCAGCGGGTTGGCCCGGCACAGCGCGATCAGTTCGGCGACGGTGCGCGCGCGCTGGCCATTGCGGAAGACAAAGCCATCCGGGCGCAGCAGGTCGCGCTCGAAGTCGGCCACCGTCGCGTAGCGCGTCTCGCGGTCCAGCCGGGTGGCGTGCTCGATGGCGGCCTGAATGCGCGGCGTGATCTTCGGATTGCGCGAGTTCGCGGGCGGCAGACTGAACGGGCTGGTGGCCGGATCGTAGCCCGTCAGCAGTTGATAGAGCGTGACCCCCAGCGCGTAGATGTCGGCGCGCGCGTCGGTCTGGGTGCGCCCGTACTGCTCGGGCGGAGCGAAGCCAGGTGTGCCCAGGATCTGCGTATCTTTCAAACGCCCAGGTGTGAACACGCGCGCGATGCCAAAATCAATCAGCTTGATCTGCCCCGCCGGCGTGACCATGATATTGGCTGGCTTCAGGTCGCGAAAGACGATGGGCGGGCGCAGCGCGTGCAGGTAGGCCAGCACGCTGCAGATCTGCTCGGCCCAGCCCAGCACCTCGGCTTCGGGCAGCGGCCCACCACCAGCCGCCTGCTGCTTCTGCTCCAGGGTCTGCCCCTCGACGAACTCCATCACCAGGTAGTGGCGCGTCCCCTCGGAGAAGATGTCAATGACCTTGGGCAGGTTGCGGTGGTTGAGCCGCTTGAGCAGTTCGGCCTCGGAGCGGAACGCGGCCAGCGCCTCGATCTCTTCAGTAGCGGAGAGGCCATCCTGGCTCATCTCCTTGATGGCCACCTGCCGGTTGCCGCGGGTGTCAATGCCACGGTAGACGGCCGCCATGCCGCCCTGGCCGACGGCGGACAGCACGAGGTAGCGACGGTTGAGCCGGGTCTGTGGTGGCAGGGCGCCGGTGAGGTTATGGGGGTGTGGGGGAGGCGTGGCCGTGGCGCTCGCCGCGTAACCGACCACCGGCCGGCCACCAACGGCCGCCGCGCGCGCGCCGCCCGCCGCCCCAGCGGCGTTGCCAGCCGGTACGGCGCCGAGCGCGCCACCGCAGCTATTGCAGTAGGTCGTTCCCGCCGGGTTCGCGGTTCCGCAATACCGGCACTTTAGCATACGTGCTACCCCTGGAAAGTTTGGGCGTGATCCCACCCTCGTAGTGAGTACGGCAGGGCCGCGCACCGGGTTACGAATGACACGCCCAAATATTGTAGGGGCGTACGGATGTACGCCCTTCGGATGCGGGCGTGCGCCTGGCTTCAGACCAAGGTAAAGCAGGACAGTAGGCAAGATTTGGTATCACGCCCACCCACCACAGTATACTTCAGTATACTGCCTGGCGCGCATCCAGAGCTATCACAAGCTATCACACCAAGTTCGCATGAAGGCTTACGCATAACGAGGCCAGAGTGCACACCCGTGCGCGACTACGCAGAGATAATGGGGGTCCAGAGCGCACACCCGTGCGCGACGACGAAACGCCACCGATCACCCGAACTTGGTATCACACCGGTGGGGCGCCGTTGCGGGGGAACATCTCACTCAGCGAGTGGCCGTGGTGCAGCCGCTGGATCGCCGAGGCGAGCAGATCGGCCACCGAGACAACGTGTAGCCGCGGCAGGCTCCGGCGCGTGCTCAAGGGGATCGGGATCGTGTCGGTGACAATCACCTCGCGGATCGCCGGATGATCCAGCAGGCGCGTGGCATCGCCGGCCAGCACGCCGTGGGTGGCCACCACCCGCACTTCGGGCCGTGCCCCCTCATGGATCAGCGTATCCACCGCTTGCCGGATCGTGCCGCCGGTGGCGACGATATCGTCCACGATGATCGGGTACTTGTCGCGCACATCGCCCACCACCGCCGCGATGGCCACTTCGCGCGCGCTGGCGCGCCGCTTGTGGAGGATGGCGATGGGCAGGTCGAGGCGACTCGCGAAGAGATCGACCCGTTTGACGCCGCCGGTATCTGGCGACACCAGCACGCTCTCGCGCGGGATGCGCGGCTCGAGGTAGTCCGCCAGCAATGGGACGGCGGTTAGGTGGTCCATGCCGATGTCGAAGAAGCCCTGAATCGCGGGACTGTGCAGATCCACCGAGACGATGCGATCGGCGCCCGCGGCCACCAGCAGATTGGCGACGAGCTTGGCGGTGATTGGCTCGCGTCCGCTGGATTTGCGCTCCTGCCGGGCATAGCCATAGTACGGGATCACGGCGGTCAGCCGCGCGGCGGAGGCGCGATGCAGCGTATCGAGCAGCAGCAGCAGCTCGAAGAGATGATCGTTGGCCGGCGCGCTGGTGGACTGCAGCACATAGGCATCGCGCCCGCGCACGCTCTGCGCGAGCTGGACGTACATCTCGCCATCGGGGAAGCGCTCGATGCGGCGCTCGATCAGTGGCACGTCCACCAGCCGCGCGATCTGCTCGCCCAGTTCGGGCACACAGCTGCCACACACCAGGCAGGGTGGCTCGGCCCACGGACTGCGCTCGGCATGCGCGCCATGAGCGGCGGCGGGCGTGGGCGCGGGCATGGACGCGGCCGTGGGCGCGGATGCGGTTGACGTCTTCAGCGAGTCTTCTTGCGCCGGCATGCGGCCTGCCTTTCTCCTCCCGCGCGACCCAGGCGTTGCGCTCACGACGGTAGCGGCGATCGTGCTCTCCACTCCGCTAGCGGGCGCCGCGAGCGGCCGCGTGGCTGGGCGTGCTGGTCGCGTACGGCGCCGGCTGGCCGCGATAGGCGCTGGTGAGCGGCAGGCGGCGATCGCGGCCAAAGGCGCGCGGCGTGATCTTGATCCCCGGCGGCGCCTGGCGCCGCTTGTACTCACTGCGATCCACCAGCGCCAGCACGCGCCGCACGATCTCCGGGTCGAAGCCCAGCGCCACGATCTGGTCGAAGTCGCGATCTTCTTCCACATAGGCGCGCAGGATGGGGTCCAGCACCGGATAGGGAGGTAGACTATCGGTGTCGCGCTGATCCGGGCGCAGCTCGGCGGAGGGCGGCTTCTCGATCGTGCTGGCGGGGATCACCGCCGTGTCGTCCTGGGTGTTGCGCCAGCGCGCCAATTCGTAGACCAGCGTCTTGCGGACATCCTTGAGCACGGCGAAGCCACCGGCCATATCGCCATAGAGCGTGGCATAGCCGGTGGCCATCTCGGACTTGTTGCCAGTGGTCAGCACCAGCGCCCCCGAGCGATTGGAGAGCGCCATCAGCAGATTGCCACGGATGCGCGCTTGCAGGTTCTCCTCAGCCAGCGTCGAAGCGCTGGGCGGTCCGGCGGCGAACGGTTCACGTAGCGTCTCCAGCGCGGCGGCGAACATGCCTTCGATGGGCAGCGTCAGCAGACGGATGCCCAGCTGCTCGGCCAGCACGCGCGCGTCGTCGCGGCTGCCGGCGGTGGAGTAGCGCGAGGGCATCGCCACGCCCAACACATGCGCGGCCCCCAGCGCATCGGCGGCGACCACGGCCGTCAGCGCCGAGTCAATGCCGCCGGAGAGCCCGATGACGACCTCCGCGAAGCCATTCTTGCGCGCGTAGTCGCGCACCCCCAGCACCAGCGCGCGGTAGGCCTCCTCCACACGGCTCAGCGGCGGTTCCACGCGGCTGGCGGGGCCCAGACGCGGCGCGGTGGCGATGGGCGGCGCCGGGCGGGTGCCGGCGCCCGCGCGCGCGGGCGAGACGACGATCGGCAGCGCCTCGCTGCTGGCGCCCAGGCGCTCTTTGCGGCGGCGGGGATCGTGCAGGCGTGTGCGGAAGACCGCCTCGATATCCAGATCTGCCAGCAGCAGATCAGGCGTGAAGGCTTTGCCCCGCGCCAGCAATTCGCCCTCTTCGTCGAAGATCGTGCTGCTGCCATCGAAAATCAGTTCATCCTGGCCGCCCACGAGATTGACGTAGGCGACAATCGCGCCGCTATCGGCGGCGCGTGTGGCGAGCATGCGCTCGCGGCCGGACTGTTTGCCGACGAAAAACGGCGAGGCGCTCAGGTTCACCAGCAGCTCGGCGCCCGCGCTGGCCTGGTCCTCCGGCGGTCCATTGGGATACCAGATATCCTCGCAGATGCTCACCCCGACCACCACGCCCTCGATCAGGAAGGTCGGCGTCTCGCTGCCGGCGGAGAAGTAGCGGTCCTCGTCGAAGACACCATAGTTGGGCAGGAAGCGCTTGTGATAGGTGCCCACGATGCGCCCGCCGTGCAGCACCGCCGCCGCGTTGTAGGTGTCCACGGTGCGATCGACGAAGCCGACGACGGCGGTGAGATCGGGGAACGCGGCGGAGCGGCGCGCCAGGTCGTCGAGCGCGCGCAGATTATCGGCGATGAAGCGCGGCTTGAGCAGCAGATCTTCGGGCGGATAACCGGTCAGCGCCAGCTCGGGGAAGCACACCAGCCGCGCGCCAGCCGCGGCGGCCGCACGCATGCCGTCTTCGATCAGGCGTGCGTTGCCCGCCAGATCGCCCACCGTGGCGTTGATCTGCGCCAGCGCGATGCGCAACTGACGCGGCCCGAGGACCTCTCCCCGGCCCGCTAATGCCTGGTTGAAGATCTGAGACCCCTGACGTGGGGAGGAGTCCAGCGGCGCGACCGGTGTGCCATCGTGGCGCGCACGGCGCCCATTGCCCTGGCCGGCGCGGTCGTTCGCGGTCATCTGCTTCACCTCCGGCGGGGTGTGGCGCGGTCGTGCCTGGTCGTGCCTGATGCGGCGCGGCGCGCCTGGCGGCGGCGGCGTGCCCATCTAGCATTGTAGCACACAAGACCGGGTGCGCTGACGGTTCGGCTGACGCCCATCGCCGGTAGGCATCTGGCCCGCCGCGCCCTGGGCCAGTTGGCGCATGTGTTGACCGCTTGCCCCGTGTTACGCTCGGTGACACGGCGCCCTTGTCCGTGTCGTATGTGCCAGTTGTGCGTGATCCGCGATTTACGCGTGCGAGCGTCTCTCGACGCGCCGGTGTGTGACGTATCGGGAGGACAACCGCCTCCCGCGAGGAAAGGACCGCGATAGCATGTCCCGCTCGACTTCCCAGGATTCCCGCACCGTCGCCAGGGCGCGCGAAGCCGTGCCCGGCAAGGTGCTGGCGGCGACCGACGACCTGATCGCTTCGTTCGCTGGTGTGCGCTCGCGCCGCCGGCTGCTGCGGGGCGCGGTGGCGGGCGCCACCGGCCTGGCGCTGACCAGCGCCAGCGCGGCCGCGTCGCTGGCCGTACATGCCGAGACGCTCGCGGGCAGCTCGACCCTGCAAACGTTCTTCAGCATCCTCGCCACCGGCGAAGACCTGTTCGTCACGTTCTACAGCCAGGCCATCGCGCACCACCAGCAGCTTGGCCTCTCGGGTCAGGCGCTCAACGCGCTGCAGGCCATCGCCGTCGAAGAGCAGATCCATGGCAACTTTGCCAAAGCCGCTGGGGGTGTGCCGGTCACCAATCACTTCAGCTTCCCCCAGGGCCCGGAAACCTTTGAGGACCGCGCAACCTTCCTGGCGACACAACAGCTCTCCGAGGAGCTGACCAATGGCGCGCTGCTCGCCTTCATCAAGGATGTGGCGACGATGGGCCTGCCGGCGCTGGCACAGCTCGGGGGCCAACTGATGCAGGTGGAAGGCGGCCACCGCGTGGTGGGCCGCGTCATCATGGGCGCCGAACCGTGGGACAACTGGGCGTTTGGTCCAGTGGTGCTCGCCCACTTCACCGACGTGCCCGCGGCCGTGGCCGCGGCGGGCTTCCTCAGCCCGAAACCGGGCAACGACTACGAGTATGAGGCCATCGGCTCGACCTTCCCCGGCCTGATCAACACGCACCCTTAGGGCACCGGGCAGAACCGAACCGCAGATCGAAAGGTCCATCCATGCGGCATGGATGGACCTTTCGCTGCCTCGCCAATACCTTGAGTCATGAACCAGTCCTGGTCAAACGGCGAGGCCGCGCCGCGACGTGGTTCATACCCAGCTCGCGTGATCGGTGGCATTTCGTAGTCGCGCACGGGTGTAGCGCAGCGTCGCTCCGGGGCCGTGTTAAGCGTAAGCCTACGTGCGAACCTGGTCTCACTTCTCGCTCCATGTGCTCCATGTGCTATAGCATAGTGAGCGCGTCT
>DASYGC010000057.1:0-7838 GCA_036000225.1 Ktedonobacterales bacterium
TTTTTCATCAGTTCTCGGGTAGCAACCACACACCCCATTCTGTCTCTATTTTTGCGCATGCCACCGGCACCGTAGCATTCTTCGACGGACAAAACGGTGAAGGGCATACCGATGCGCTTAGCGTTCAAGTAACTGGTCTGCCTGCTCTCAAGACCGGGACCATGTATGATGTCTGGCTCTACAATGACACCGCCGAACACCCCCTGCTCCTGGGATCCCTTGCTCTCCAAACCAACATGTGGGCATTGTCCTATACTGGAAATGGGGTAAATAGCGGAAGTTCAGGCCAACCCAGCGCCAATCTGCTCGGCCTGGGCAACGCGGTTAGAGTCACATTGGAACACGGGGCGGTGCAATCCCCCGTTGGTGCCGTGGTCGTGGCAGGCGTGTTTCCACCAGTGGCGTTCTCGCACATTCAGCATCTCCTTGTGGCATTCGACACCAACCCGGACAAGAAGGGCTACCTGGTAGGTCTGCTTCAGCAACTGCGCACCCTCGATCAGCAGGTGCGTGCACTGCAGTATGCGATGTCGCGCAATCTCCCCAATTCCTCTGGGTGTGCGGCTCACAATGTCATCAATCTCCTTGAGGGCCCTTCCGGAACACACTCCCAGCAGGTTATTGCTCAGTGCGCGATTGTCGGTATCACCCCCTCTGATGCCAGAAAGGCGCTACTTGGTCCCAGCGGATGGATCACTGGTGCCGCGGATCACGCCTCGTACGCGTTGGACTCCCCGGATGCCACCGAATTCATCAAGATGCATGCGCCGCACGTCGTGATCGCCTGCACTGATATTGCAAACTGGCTCGAGCAGGTTGATCAGATAACGGTCGCGATGATCTCCACCTACTTCAATGGAAATCAAGCGCAGCAGATTATCTCCCTGGTGGACCGGGCCATAAACGGGGTTGATATCAATGGCGACGAATCAATCGATCCCGTCGCTGGCGAAGCAGGGGCGATTATCGCCTATGATCATGGTCAGAAGCTGGCGACCTTGCAGCTCGCGCCTCTCGGCTAGACTTGGAATCACCTGATGGCCACTGGCCAATCGCTTACTTTTGGGGCATTGCTCCGGCGCCACCGCCGCGCGGCGGGATTGACGCAAGAGGAGCTGGCCGAACGTGCGCGGTTAAGTGTCGAGACCATTAGTGGTCTGGAGCGCGGACTGAGCCGGTCGCCGCATCGGGAGTCTATCGCGCTTCTCGCCGATGGTCTCGGCCTGACACCAGACGAGCGCAAACTTTTCGATGCGACCGCTCGCCGGCGCGATGACGAGCCTGCGATGGATAGCCGCGTGCCGCCGATCATCGACCGCACCCATGAGTCGGGCCTCATTGACTTCCTCCTAGTGGGCAAGGGGCCGCCAGTCTTACTGATTGCGGGCGAGCCAGGTATCGGTAAGACACGCTTGTTGCGCGAGGCGGCAATCCGGGGCAGCGCAAGTGGATGGGCAGTCCTTCAGGGTGGTTGCGCCCGGCGAGGTGGCCAGGCACCCTACGCCGGTATATTGGAGGCGCTGCGGTTGCGTATCGCATCGCGAGGTCCAGCGCAGGTGCACAGCGATCTGCGCCGCTGTGAATGGTTGGTGCGACTGCTTCCCGAACTTGCGGATGCGGGACTGGCGGCGATTCCAACGACTGCGGCCTCACCAGAGGAGGACCGCCGGCAGGTTTTTGGCGCCGTCAGTCGCTTTCTGACGAACACCGCGGGTCCCGCCGGCACGCTGCTCGTGTTAGACGACCTGCAATGGGCTGGGGTTGACGCACTTGATCTGATTATGGCGATTCTGCTATCGCCAACCGCTACCTCCGTGCGGATCGTAGGAGCCTACCGCAACACGGAGCTGCATCCGACGATCCCCCTCGCGACAACGCTCGGCGACCTGGCACGCGCGGGGCTTGCGACACAGGTAACGGTCGGTCCCCTGACGCTAGAGGATTCCAGATTGCTACTTCAGGCACTGTTATGGGACAACGATGCGGCGGCGCTGGACCTTCGCGAGGAGGTAATCAAGCGCGCGAATGGAGTGCCGTTCTTTCTGGCCAGTTATGCGCAGGGATTGCACGATGGGATGGGATCGGCCCCCGAGTCGGATAATGTGCCATGGGATGTCGCGGAAACCATTCGCCAGCGAATTGCCGTTCTGCCGGCAGCGGCGGCGGACGTGCTGTCTGCCGCCGCTGCCGCCGACCGTACAGTGACCCGTTCCATCCTGATGAGTATTGTCTCTGGTCCCGATCGGACGAATGATCGGATCCTGGAGGCGTTAGACGCGGCGTGTCATGATCGCTTATTGGAATCCGTCGGGTTCGATGGGTACCGGTTTACCCACAATGTTATCCGCGATGTCATCTGGCACGATCTGGGCTCAGCAACTCGCGCCGCGCTCCATCAACAGGTCGGTGAAGCATTGGAACGCGAGTCCCGAGAGACGGCACCAGAAGTGTTGGCCTATCACTTTGGCCGTGGCGGCGACCATGCAAAGGAAATTCTGTACCTCGAACGTGCCGGAGATAAAGCTCGTACGCTCTTTGCCAACGGTGCCGCGGAAGCATTCTATCGTGAACTCATGGAGCGTTTGGATCAGTTCAGCCGACCCGCGGACGCGGCCCGCGCCCGTGAGAAGTTGGCGGACATCCTGCGGATCACCGCGCGCTATGATGAGGCATTGGAGGTCCTCGATCGTGCCGCGCAACTTTATCGAAGGGCAGGTGCTCCTAGCCTCGGATACTGGCATGTCATGGCTCAGTGGGGACGTGTGCACGCTCGCCGAGGCACGCCTGAGAGTGGTATTGAACGGATTCAAGCGTTGCTCAACGCGTCACACGCTGAAGAACCATCCGCTGGACTAGCCGCACTCGAGATTACGTTAGCCGAGCTGTATTACGTCAGTGGACACTACAGTGAGCAACTGACCGCCGCTGAACGAGGCGCTACGTTCGCTCGAGCTCTCCACGACGATCGTCTGATTACTCAAGCGAACCAATGGCGGAGCACGGCCATGCTCTTCCTGGGTCAATCTGATGAAGCCATTCCGATCTTGAAGGAGGTCATGTTCCAGTCAGAGGAAATCGGCGATCTTTCCTACCACCTCTACGCGCTCAATCATGTCGCGCTTGCGTACATCCAACGCGGAGAGTTTTCAAATAGCGATCGCTACATCCAGCGAGGCTTGGAAACGGCCACCCTACGCGGCGATGCCGTGCAGATGGCGTTGATGACGTATTATCGTGGCGTGCTCAATGTCTACATCGGGGATTGGAAAGTGGCGCGTGGCGCGTTCGAGCACGCGGTGGCACTCGTGCGCCAGGTCGCGACCGCATGGACTTCCGCTTACCCGTTGCTCGGCTTGGGCCACCTGTGTCTGCTGGAGGGACAATGGGACGCCGCTGGGCGGTTTCTGCAAGAAGCCATCACCGTTGCCGACCGTAGCGGTAATCTTCAGGCACTTCGCAATGCCCTGGCGCCACTCATTGAACGTGATCTTCTCGAGGGCCGGCCCAAAGTCGCCCGCGGACGTCTTGATCGGCTGCTTGATCGGCAAAATGCCCAGGAGGATGAGGGAGTGGCGCAAGCGCTTGCTTTGCTCGCCTGGACGCAACTGGAACAAGATGAACTGGACCGCGCGGCCGAATCGGCCAGCCGCGGAGAAGCCCGCGCGCGCGCCGACCACAATCAGATCGCTCTCGTCGAAGTGTTGCGCGTGCGGGCGATGCTTGCCATGCGCCACCACCACTGGGATGAAGGCACGGCGCTACTCGCGGAGGCTCTCACGCACAGCCGGAACATGCCGAATCCGTATCAGGAAGCCCGTGTCCTCTACCTCGCCGGAGTGCTCGCCTTCCAATCCGCGCACCCTGAAGTCGCGCGCCCGCACCTGGAGCAAGCCGTGCAAATACTCACCCGCCTGGGCGAACGACTGTATCTCGATCACGTTGAACAGGCGCTGGCGCGTCTGTCGAGTTAGGGGCATACGGGTGTATACCTTGACGATGGATGTCTGCACATGATGGATCGTCTGGGCCAAATCGTAGATATGTATCGCCTCGAAGCGCTGATCGGACGTGGCACCATTGGCGATGTGTATCGCGCTGCGCACGTCTATCGTGCGCAGCGCATCGCGATCAAAGTCATCCAGCCAACCTTGACCAGCCTTCCTGGCTTCGAGGCGTGTTTCCGCGCGGCTCTTTCATCCGTCAGTGCGCTCCACCACCCGCACGTTGTGCGCACGATTCACTTCGATACCCAGGATCACACTGCCTTCATCGTCTTGGATTTGGCAACCGGCGGGTCACTGCAAAGTCTGCTGAGACAGAACGCGGCACAACCAGCACTGCCACTTAAACAGGTATTCGATCTCGCCGCCCAGGCAGCGGATGGCTTAGCTTACGCTCACACGATGGGCGTCGCGCACGAAAACATTAAGCCCTCCAATCTCTTGCTGGAGCATTCCGCGCTCAACTCGAACACGGGAAACAGCCTCGCGGCAACCGCCGCTCTCGTCCTCAAAATCGCCGACTTTGGGCATGCCGCGCTGGCAAGTGGCGGCAATGCGTTGACATCAGTTGGCATCTCGCTGGGAACCGGTGTCATGCATGGCTCACCCGCATACCTGTCGCCGGAGCAATGCCATGGCCAGCCATTGGATCTGCGCAGTGACATCTATTCACTTGGTGTCGTGCTGTACCAGATGGCGACGGGCCAACTCCCATTTCAGCCCGAAGGCCTGCTGGCAGCGATACGGGCCCACTCGTTCTTTCCGCCACGGCCGCCGCATCAACTCAACGCGAACCTTCCCAAGGCGTTGGAGCAGATCATTATGCGCTGTCTTGCTAAGTTGCCTGAGGAGCGGTATCCCACAGCCAGCGATCTCGTACGAGCGCTGCAAGCGGCCGCGCCTGGGCCATGAAGCCCGAGCCGGTGTCGTAACGTGGAGCCTTCGAACAACCGTGATAGACTGTTTCATCGAGTCCAGCAGACAGGAGTCACCACCATGCGCATAGGCGTAATCGCGGACTGGTTGAACCCGACCATGGAGCAGTTGATGGGTTTGCTCACCGAGCGAGGAGTAAACATATCGCTGATCTTTCCGGAAAAGCAGCTGACGGATCTGGCCGAATTGCGCGTCGAGCATGATCTGTACTTGCTCAAATCCGGTACCGAGCCCGCCCTGAGCATCGCCGGCTCATTGCACATGCAGGGAGCCATTACCCTCAATCCCTATCCCACAGTCGCCATGCTACGCAATAAAGTCATCGTGATGCGCGCACTCCAGGCAGCGGGGATTCCCGTGCCTGCTACCTACATGACTTCCACCGCAACCGATCTCCTTCCGCTGTTGGAAGCCGGCCCCCTTATCCTGAAACCCTATCGTGGCACTCGTGGCCGTGGCGTGCGCGTCTTACGCACTGCCGAAGACCTGGTAGACCTGCCTGAGGATGATCTACTCCTCGCACAGCGCTACCATGCCCCTGATGATGCCGCTGGACGCGATCATAAACTGTTTCGCATTGGTGACCGCATCTTCGGCATCCAGCGTGTTTGGCCCATTCGCACCTACGAAGACAAGCGCGGCGAGCCGTTTGATCCCTCACCTGAGCTTCAAGCGATCGCCCTGCGCTGCGGTCAGGCCTTCGGGATTGATCTGTACGGCCTGGACGTCGTGATCAGCGATGGCCAGCCGTATGTTGTCGATCTCAACAAATTCGGCAGCTACATGGGTGTTCCCAACGCCGCGCAGTTGCTAGCGGACCATATCTTTGCCGCCGGCCAGCGGGCCAAGCGCGGCGAGCCGCTCATGTCAACGCCCGCAAGCAATAGTGGCACAGCTCTTTAGATCGGGGAGGTCTTCGTGCCCATCGACCCGGTAGCAGCCGCGGCGACGGTTCGCGAGCACCGTTCTTCGCATTTCGTACTGCGCTTTGATCCCGAATTCGTCTCGTCAGAACGAGTCCTCGTACTGGCCAGCGAGCTCGAATCTATACGCACGGAGCTCATCGAGCTGATAGGCGCCCACGACGTGCCGCGTGAGCCCGTGTTCGCCGACTTGTTCACATCACATGATGCGGTCCCCTCTGAGAACGATAGTGGCGCGACTAGACTTGCGGATCCGTTCTTGCGGATCACGGGCACACCGGAGGCCACCGCCGACACCTTGAGACGCCCGCTTGTAGCACTGCTGCTGGCCGCAGCTTATGGTGAACAGGCAAGCAAGGCGGCAGTCCTTCTCGATGGGGTGTGTGGATTCCTCGCTTTGGAGACGGGCGATGCCAAACACCCGGCAATGCCAAGAGCGTTCGCCCGGGCACTCATCCGCAAGCGCCCGTCTCGCGCCTCTGGCCGCGGAACGATTCTGGCCAGCATTCTGAGCGGGCCCACAGCCGAGAATCGCCGGTACTACACCGCTGCGGTGGCATCATTCCTCGCTTATCTGATCTCGACGCATGGAACAGAGCATTTTCGCGAGTATGCGCGCCAGGCCAGCACGACCAACGCCGCTGCTGTGCTGACGACAGTATACGGGCGGACCCTTGTCACGCTGGAGCGTGAATGGCGTGCGTCACTGCCTGCCGCGACCATGGAGAAGCATGGCCTCTGGTGGGTGGTGGCGCGTGCGTTCGACTATTGGCGACCATATTGGCTTACTGGCTTGTTGATAGCCGGAATGGTCTTTCTGCAAGATACGTTTGTACTCGCACTCTCCAATGCCCTGGATACGATTGTTGCAATTGCCACGAATTCGCCCGAGAAAAAACTCTTGCACATCCTGAGCATTGCGGTAGTTTCACTGGCAGCTTGGTTGGCATTCTGGTTTTGTGTGAACGTGGTGGCTGCCGTGGTTCAAAACTATTTGACGGCCCGCGCAAGCGCCTCCATTCTCAACGACATTCGGCTGAAAATGTTTGCGCACCTACAACGACTTTCCATGCGCTACTACGCCCATGCACAGACTGGCGACGTGGTCGCGCACTTTACCAGTGACCTGACCGATGTTGACAAGGGATTGACGAGCCGGCTTCCCGATGGCTACTACTCCATTATTGGCATCACGGTGTGGACCATTTGGATGATCGTGCAATATGGACAAATTACACTGGTCATGGTGGTGGTGGTGCCCTTGTTGGTGACTAGTACTCATTTCTTTGCCCAGCCCACCGTGGATGCCACCTACCGACTCAAGCGACAACAGGCCGCCCTCGCGAATGTCGTGCAAGAGAATGTGAAAGCTCAACCGGTCATCAAGATATTTGCACTCCAGAACGCCGCTTTGACCCGACTACGAAGTCTCTTGAACGATTTGTGGCATACGGCGGTACGAGCGAACTTTCTTGGGCAGACCATGGGGTCGGCCTCCAGTCTGGCGATCACCCTGCTCACGGTCGTATATGTACTGGTAGGAGCCCTGATGATTGCGCGCGGCATGCTTTCAGTCGATGGCTTCGTCGGCGCGTATGTGCTCTTTGGGTACATCATTGGTGAGGCTTACAATCTAACGAAGAAGGTGATCCCCACCCTACTCTCGTCCGCCGGAGCCATGACCCGTATCGAGGAATTATTGAGCGAGCCTGAGGACCTATCGGATGCGGAGGACGCAGTCGCTCTATCTCGTCCTACGCGAGAACTCAAGCTTGAGAACGTGTCCTTCCACTACGAACACGAACGACCTATCCTAGATCGTGTTACCTTGACGATTCCCATTGGGCAGTTTGTGGCGCTGGTTGGTCCAAGCGGTTCCGGCAAGTCAACGATTCTCAATCTGCTTATGCGTTTTTATGATCCTAGTGCAGGATCGGTCCAAATAGATGGGCTTGATCTTCGCCATCTCACACAGATG
>DASYGC010000058.1:0-6892 GCA_036000225.1 Ktedonobacterales bacterium
CACGATGACCACCAGGATGATGGGCGCCTGCAGGAAGTTGACCGCCATCGTCAGCAGCGCCAGCAGGCGCAGGCGGCGCTGGCGCCACAAGAAGCGCAGCCCATCGCCCATCTCCGCGCGCAGCGAGCGCCGCTCGCTCGTGACTCCGCGCTCCGTCTGGAACGGTATGCGGATGAAGCCCAGCGAGATCACCGATGCGAGATACGACAGGCTGTCCGCCAGATAGGCGAACGCCGCGCCCGCTACCGTGGTGCGCCCCAGGCTGATGATGAAGCCCGCCACGCTCGGGCCGAGCAGTCTGGCGGCGGAATCGCTCGACTCGCTGAGCGCCCAGGCGCCCGGCAGTTGTTCGACGGTCGCGACCTGAGGCAGCGCGCTGATCTGCGCCAGGCTGAAGAAGACATTGGCGGTGCCTTCGACCAGCGCCACCACATACAACTGTGGCAGGCCGAGCCGTCCAAAGGCGAAGGTCAGCGGTACCGAGCCCAACGCGAGCCAGCGCACCACATCACAGCGGATCATCAACGCCTTACGATTCCAGCGGTCCACCAGCGCGCCGGCGGGCAGACTCAAGAGCAGGTAGGGCAGCAGGCGCGCGGCGGCGATCAGGCCCGCCTGGGTGGGCGAGCGCGTGAGCGCCAGCACCAGCAATGGCAGCGCCAGCGTGGAAACGCTGGTGCCAAACGTAGAGACCGCCTGCCCGCTCCAGAGCAGCACGAAGTCGCGGCTGCGCCACAGCGAACGCGGTCGGCCCGGCGTGGGTGCACCAGCGATGGAGGCCAGTGTATGTGGCGCATCGGGCAGATCGGGAGGGACAGATGGCTGCATGCGAAGCAGTTCTCCTCGGGACGTCAGGGCTGTGTGCAGAGTAGCACGTAGACAACACCGCTGACGCGGATGTGGAGGAGCACGTGATAGGCATTGCGATGCAGCGAAGGCCGTGCGCATCCTCAAGGCCGCCACGCCCGATGCGCGCCGCGCGCTGGAGCCGCTGTTGAGCCTGCGGTTACTGGACACGGCGAAACCTGGACTGTCGCCGGCTGAACTGAGGTGCCTCATCAGCCAGCGCGCGCAGGAACGAGGTCTCACCGAGGATCGTCTGCGGGAGTTGTTCGCCGATGATGATGTCCGCGCCTGAGCCGCGCTATGTCTTCGACCCCAACGTGCTGACCAGTGCCGTTCTCCAGAACTTAGGGGACTCCGGAGCGCATTAGGCGCTACGTTGCGGCAGCGAGCGCAGCCAGTCCTCCCACGACTGCCAGGCGAACCCGGGCCGATCTTCGACCGGGCTGCCCACGCGAACGCCTTGTCCAGCTCCCGCCAGAGCGGGCTGGGCTCGACTCGGCGCTGTGAGGCCACGTACCAGCGTCAGCGCGTCGGCGGCGTTGCGCCACGGTCCCACCAGACCCGACGGCAGCGCGGCGATCACATTACCAGCGCCCGCGATCACCGCGCACAGGCGCGCGCCCGGCCAGTTCCCAATGTCCTGCCGATACCCGGCGTAGTGCCCGACCTGGAGGCCCTCGACGCCCAGCAACGGGGGATAGAGCTTCTGCAGCGTGTCCCATGCGCGCCGGAGCACGGTGGGGTCCGCGGGAGCCGCGGCATCGTTGGGCACCGCATCGAACGACGGTCCGCTCAGCTGCATGGGCGTCACGTACCAGATGATGCGCTTCCCATCGTCGTGCGCCGCCAGAAGCAGCCCGAGTGATAGGGCGGCGACGCTGGTTGTCGGGAGAGCATTGTGCGGGGCGCGGAGGCAGAGCATGTGTACCACGCGATGCTTGATCCGCCTGAGCTGGGGCGCGGCACTGTCGAGGCTGCGCAGCAGACGCTTGCTCCCACAGCCGGCGGCAACCACCACCGCCCCAGCGCGCAACTCGACCTCTGTGTCATTCCCCTCAGGCCGCAGCACGACCGCCTCGACCGGATCGCGCCCGCGAAAGCCAGTGATCGTCCCGCGGACGATGTATTGCTCACGGCCCTGGCTGAGCGCCGCAACGAGCTGCCGCTTGTCGAAGCTGTAGTCGGGCAGCGCCCGGGCCGCATCTATGAATGCCGGGGAGAAGCCCTCAGGCAGGTGGGCCGGCGGGAGCCTCGAGAACGCTGGACGAGCACGCAGGAGTAGCCCGCGCAGTCCGGGCGGGGGCAGGATGGCCCAGTTGCCCGTCAGTGTGACGCCGTGGGCGCGCAGCGAGGGGTGGACGATCTGCGCCGCCGCTTCTGGGAGCTCCCTGCCTGCCAGACCGAAGCCAGTGTTCAGGAAGCCATGCGAGTGGAGCGTCTGCCCCGCACCGAGGTCCCCCTCGGTCACGAGCGCGCAGGAGTAGCCCGCTGCGATCAGCGTGTCCAGGATCACCAGACCCTGCACGCCACCGCCGATCACCACCACATCAACCGCGGGTGTGTCCATGATGTCCTCCCTTGTTTGAGGCTGGCGAGGGGAGAGCTGGCGCACATCAGCGCGCCATGGCCCCTCCATCGCACATTTGTGTTACACTGTTACGCAACAAGGAGTAATGTAACACCGTTACGCAAAGGTGTCAAGATGGGTCGACCAAGAGCATATGACGAGCGTGTGGCGAGCGCCCTGCTCGAGGCCGCGGAGCGCATTGTGGATCAGGAAGGTTTGGACGCGCTCTCCGTCCGGCGTGTTGCCAGCGCGATAGAGGTCACCACCCGAGCTGTCTACAGTCTGTTCGGCTCAAAGGACGGGCTCGTGGTCGCGCTCGGCGCACGAGCTTTCCATCTGCTCAAGGCAGCGACCGACGCCTTGCCCGCCACGAGCGATCCTGCCCGCGACTTAGTTGAGGCAGGCGTCCAGGTCTTTCGCCACTTCGCGTTAGACCATCCGGCGCTCCTGCGGATCGGCCTGCTGCAGGTAGGCATGTCGCCCGAACTCGCTGGCCAGTTCCGCAGCGCTGCTGATTCTTCCCTGGAGAGCTTGTGGGGCAGAATCGCACGGCTTGCCGACAATGGCCAGCTTGGTTCGCGTGAAGTGGCTGACGCATTCTGCGCATTCCACGCCTTGTGTGAGGGGTTGGCCGCGCTCGAGTTGCGTGGCGCGATTCCCGCGAGCAAAGCGGAGCGGATCTGGCGTGACGCGCTAGGTGCGCTCGTTGCGGGATGGCGTGTCGCTTGACTTCTCCGCCGAGAACCGGCAGGCACGCGCAGCGAGACGTCCGCGAAAGGCGTGAGAGGTCCAGCCCCAACAGATGGCCTCGTCGTCGTCGGCATCTACCTCGAGCGCCCGGCTGCTCGGCGCCGCGACAGCGCAGACTGCCGCGCGGTTCTCTCGCTATTACCCTGGGCAGATCAGCAGGAAGGGGCAGCCCGCGCACATGACCGGCTCGGGTTTCGCGGGATACACCCCGCTCTCCATGCCAGCGAGCACCTGCGTCAGCTCATCGCGCAGACGCTCGCGGCGGCGCGGATCGATGCGCACGCGCTCCAGCTCGCCGGTGGTCAAATTGTGCTGGAACAACTCGGGCGCGGCTGGTTGGCGCTCCTGCTCGGCAGCCATCGCGTACAACAGGGAGCGCAGATCGGCGGGAGTTGGACGGCTGCCGCCCAACCGGTGGCGCACGAAGCGCTGGGGCTCGGGCGTCGGCGGTGCCAGCGCATCCGCCGGCCCGCTCGTGGCGGCGTCGGCGGCAACCGGCAGGCGTCCCTTGCGTCCCACTGACTCCGCGATGCGCTCCCCTTCGACCCGGTCGAGCGTCAGCTCGATCTCGCGTCCACTGACGCGCAGCACCACACGTTGCTCCAAACGCGCGCCCAAGGGCACCGGCGCCGGATGTGTACCCGCGGTGCCGGTGCCGCTGGTGGACAGGTTGGGCACGGAATCGCCACTGATTCCTGGAGCGGGCAGATCAACCAGTCCACCGTCGAGCGGGGCATCGAGCGGTGCCACGATATCGGCAAGCGGTGGCACCGGCAGACCGTGCTGCCGCATCAGGTCGAGCCAGGCGCGCTCCACGACGCGCAGTCCATGGCGGCGATAGAGCGCGCCAAACGGGCCTTCGAGCTCGGCGCTCGCGGCCGGTTCCCCCGCCAGGTCGGTGCCGCCCGCGCGCGTGGCGCGCGCTTCAGTCGCGACCGCCGCGCGCCAATGCCAGATGAACAGCGTGCGCGCCTCGTCGAGGGCTGGCGGCGGCGGCGCGTGGGACGCTCCGCTCTCGCCAGTCGCCGCGAACCGCGCCTGCAGCTCGCGCAGCGTCTCATGCACCCCGCGCCGCAGCGTGCCCAGCCCCACCTCACGCGGACGCAATCGATAGACATAGCGGTAGGCATACTGGCGTGGGCAGCGCTGGTAGGTTTCGATAGCGGCCGGGCGCAGCGGCTCTCCTCTCCCCGCAGCTCCCCGCGACGCTTCGCGACGGAGCGGCGGGCTGGAGACAAATTCCGCGCCCTGTCCAGGCTCCGGCGCGGGCACGGGATCAGCGGCAGTGGGCGCACGTGTGGGACCAGAGACGGGGGTGGCGTGAGCGGCGGCCCCGTTGGCGGGATGCGGTTCGGTGGAGGCGGTCGCGTCGGCGGTGGGCGCGCCAGACCAGCGCACGCGCGCCAGGCTGGCGGCGGGATCGCTGGCCAGCGGCAGCAGCGGCTTGAGGAAAGGCGAGGGCGCGTAGCGCCGGCGTCCGTAGCGTTCGGCATGGCTGATCACCAGGGCATCGCGTGCGCGTGTGATGGCCACATAGAACAGGCAGGCCTCTTCGACCAGGTGCACGCTGGACGCTCCGCCCTCGCCATCATCCTGGCTCAGCCCAGCGGGCGGGGGAGCGGTCTCGCCGCGCCGCTGCGTGGGGAACCGGCCGTCAGCCAGACCCGGCAGATAGACGATCGGGAACTCGAGTCCTTTGCTGCCGTGTACCGTCAGCACGCGCACGCCATCGCTCTCCAGCGCCACGAGATCCTCGGTCGTACCGCCTGGCTCGCGACCCAGCGCCGTCAACACGCGCAGATAGTCCACGAACTCAGCCCACCGCGCCGCGCCAGGCTGCGGGCGAGAGCGCGGCGTCCAGCTGGGTCGGGCGTCGGGTTGTTGATGTTCGAAGGCCCGCGCCAGCGCCAGCAGGCGCGCCAGGTCGGCGGCGCGCGCGCGCCCCGCGAGTGACTCATCCGCTAGTGCGCGGCGCGCCAGCCCCGTCAGCGCGAAGACATAGCGCGCCAGCCCCGTGGCCACATCGGGCGCCGTCCACAGGTCGTTGAGCACATCGCCCAGCCGCGCCAGCCCCGACAGTCCCGCGGGCGAAAGCCCCTCCACCTCGGCGAGCGGGCTGCCAGCATCCAGCAGGAGGACGAGCGGAATCGTATGCTGCGCCTGCGCCGCCGCGATCACCGCCTGCGCCTCCTCGCGACTGAAGGCGTGATCGAGGATATTGCCGGCGCGCAGCAAACCAGCGCCGCTGGCGTCGGCGAGCAGCACACCGATACTCAGGATATCCTTCACCTCCGGCTGGTCGAGCAGCGGGCGCACCATGCGCGCGGGCACCCCGGCGGCGGCGAGCGCGGCGGCCACTCGCTGGCTCTGCCGGCGGGTGCGGCAGAGCACCGCCTGGTCGGCCAACGCGTAGCCACGCGCGGTGTTCGCCCGGATACTGCCCGCCAGGCCATCCAGCTCGGCGTTATCGTCGGGCGCGGTGGCCACGGTGATCACCGGGCCAGTGGCGCGCGCGTCCGGCGTCGCGTCGCTCGTGGCGGATGGCTGGCTAGCCGCTTCGAGCACGCGGCGCTCGCGTGGGCCGAGTAGCGCACCCGCCACTGCCGCGGCGGCACGCAAAATTGGTGGCCCCGAGCGATAATTGGTCCCCAGCGGATACACTCGCGCCCGCGGATACAGTTCGGTGAACCGCGCCAGGTTGGCCGGCGCCGCACCGCGAAAACGATAGATCGCCTGGTCGGCATCGCCTACCGCCCAGATCGGCCCGTCGGCCCCCGCCAGCGTATGCAGCAAGACCCCCATCGCCTGATTGATATCCTGGAACTCATCCACCAACAGCTGCGTATGGCGCGTGCGCAGCTCCGCCAGCACATCGGGCTGCTCGCGCAGGAGGCGCACCGCCAGGAAGATCAGATCGCCGAAGTCGGCATCGCCTCGCTGCGTCAACACCTCCTGATAGGCGGCATAGACGCGCGCCGCCTCTTGCATATGGCTGGCACGCGTCCGCTCTTCGGGCGTGCGGGCGGCCGCGTGCATCTCGAGCGCCAGCGCCTGGTAGCGGCCCGGATCAGCCAGTTCATCTTTGGCCCGCGAGATCGCCGCCAGCAGCGCGGGAAAATGGAAGGCGGGGTTGGCGAGCGGCTGATAATAGCTCAGCGACAGATCGGCCACGATCTCGCGCAGCAGCAGATAGCCTTCCGCCTCGCTGATCAGCCGGAAATCGGGACTCAGGCCCACCAGCGGCGCATGGCGCCGCAGCAAATCGCCGCAGAAGGCGTGGATGGTACTGACCGTCGGCCGGGCGAACGCGGGCAGCCCCGCGGCGGGTCGCATCGCGTCGCCGGGTTCGGCCAGCAAGGCATTCAACCGTTCGCGCATCTCCTGCGCCGCCTTGTTAGAGAAGGTGAGGGCCAGGATCTGGCGTGGATCCACCCCCTGCTCGAAGACCAGATACGCCACGCGTCCGGCGAGCGTGCTGGTCTTGCCGGTGCCCGGCCCAGCCACCACCAGGGCCGGCGCCGGCGCGGCCGCCGCCGTCCGCTGCCCCGGGTCCAGCGCTGGTCGAATCGACGAGCCGCCGAGCCGGGCACCGCCTGGCGCCGCGCTCGCGGCACGCTCGTCACCGCTGATCCCCGCGCCGGGTGTCAGCAGCGCGGCCAGCGCCTGATGCACCGCATCCTCCGAGACGCCCAGGTGCTCGGCGAGCAGCCGCGGTGGCAGGCCCGGCTG
>DASYGC010000059.1:0-1658 GCA_036000225.1 Ktedonobacterales bacterium
ACATCGCGTAGCCGCGCGCGCGCGCCCAGCCAGCCCACCAGTTCGTGCGCGGCGATGCCCTCGCGCGGGAAACTCAGCCACACGCGCGGACCCTCCGCGCGCACCTGGCGCACGCCCGTGGGCAGCTCGCCCAGCACCAGCTGGCCCACTGCGTCGCGCTCCAGCGCCGCCAGCCCCGTCGGATCGAGATCAGCGATCAGCGTGCGCTCGCCGCCGAAGCGCTCGCGGATGCCCACCACCGGCCCATCATACAGATTGCGCCCGTGATCGATAATCAGCATGCGCGGGCAGAGCAGTTCCACATCGTCCATATCGTGGGTCGTCAGCAACACCGTCACCTGGCGCTCGGCATTGATCGCCAGCAGAAACTCGCGGATGCGCGCCTTGGCGACCACATCCAGCCCGATGGTTGGCTCGTCCAGATACAGGATGTCGGGGTCGTGCAGCAGCGCCGCGGCCAGATCGCCGCGCATGCGTTGCCCCAGCGAGAGCTGGCGCACGGGCGTATCGAGGAACTCATCCAGTTCCAGCATCGCGCGCAGCCGCGCCAGATTGGCGGTGTGGCGCGCCTCGGGCACGCGATACAGGTGGCGCAGCAGCCGCAGCGAGTCAATCAGCGGCAGATCCCACCATAATTGCGAGCGTTGCCCGAACACCACCCCGATGCGCGCGGTCAGCGTGCGCCGCTCGCGCTGCGGATCGAGTCCCGCCACCCGCGCCTGCCCACCGCTGGGGGCGAGGATGCCCGTCAGCATTTTGATGGTCGTGCTCTTGCCCGCCCCGTTGGGTCCCACGAAGCCCACCATCTCGCCGCGCTCGATTCGCAGCGACAGCCCATCCACCGCCGCCACCGTGCGCACCTCGGGATCCACCACGCTACGCAGTCCACCCAGCAGGCCCGGACGCCGCCGCGCCACGCGGAATACCTTGCTCAACTGTTCGGCCTCGATGATTGGCGGCATCTCTAACTCCCCGTGCTCTGATAGTGTGACACCCCCACGCGCCAGATCCCTCCCGCGATGGCCGCGAACGCCAGCGCCACCAGGGGCGCCGCGAACGCCGCCGCGGGCGGCAGACCAAACGGCAGCGGCCGGCCCAGCAGATAGCAGACCGGCACGTAGGCGCCGAACGCCAGGGGCACCACGAACAGAAAGAAGCGTTGGAACGTTTGGTTGTAGATAGTGAACGGCCAGCTCAGCATCTCGCGCCCACCATAAGTGAGAATGTTGGTCAGTTCCGTCGTCTCCACCGTCCAGAAGCACAGCGTGGCCCCCAGCAGCATCACCGACAGGAAGATGACGCAGCCGCTGAAGATGGCCACCAGGATGCAGGCCCACTGGCTCACACCCCAATGTTGCGGCGGCAGCAGGCGCAGCGCGACGACGAAGGCCAGCGCGCCCTGCATCAGCCGCCCTAACCGGCGCAGCCGAAAATCGCTGCCCGCCGTCTGGATGAACGCGCCCGCCGGACGCAGCAGCACGCGGTCGAACTCGCCCAGGCGAATAATCTCGTCGAAGCGATCAATACCCGCCCCGATCATCTCCGCCAGCCCAAAGCCCAGCGAGGTGAGCGCATAGAGCAGCGCCACCTGCCCGACACTCCAGCCCAGCAACGTAGGAAAGTTGCCAAAGAAGATGAAGAGCGCCGTGAACTCCAGC
>DASYGC010000060.1:0-2253 GCA_036000225.1 Ktedonobacterales bacterium
GGCTGATCTGTTTCTTCGCCTTCGTGGGTTGGGAAAATGCCGCCTTCTCGGGCGAGGAGTTCGCCGACCCACGCACGCTGCTCAAGGCGCTGGGCCTGGCCGTCGCCGCGGTCGGCGCGCTGTTCGTGCTGTTGGGCATCACCGTCGTTGGCGCGCTGAGCCGGGGCGTGATCGCGACGAGCGATGCCTCACTGGCTGATCTGGCGCGCCTCTCACTGGGCGCGACCGCCACGCGTGTCGCGTCCCTGATCGCGCTGGTGCTGCTGTTGCTGTTCATGTTCACCTGGGCACGCAGCGCGACGCGGCTGATCTATGCTCTGGCGCGTGAGGGATGGTTCCCGCGTCCGTTGGCGCGGGTGCACATTGCGACCGGCGCGCCGCGCTCTGCCGCGCTGGCGTTGGGCGGCGCCTGGGCGCTGGCGCTCGTGGCGCAGCTGCGCTTTGGCGTCACGATCGAGACCTACATCCAGCTCTCCAGCGCCAACTTCCTGGTGACCTACGTGTTGATCGTCCTGGCCGCCTGGCGGCTACTCGCCATCCGGCGCTGGCTGCCCGCGCTGCTCAGTTCGTCGGTGGCGATCCTGCTGCTGGTGGTGGCCGGGTTCGGGAGCCTGTGGTACGCGCTGGCGACGGTGGCGCTCTTCGCCGTCGCCAGTGCCGCGCGCCGCGGCTATGTCGGGCTGCGCCACCGGGCCAGCCAGGATGCCCGCTGACGCGGCCGTCGCGGCCGTCGCTCCGTGTCGCCCTTCCTTGACAAGGGTGTGATTTCGTGTTAGTGTTCATTAACATGAAAACCCGCTCCTACGTCATGAAGGCCCGCGCCGATACCGCGCACGATACTCACCAGCGCATCGTCCAGGCTGGCACCGCCCTGCTGTGGGAGAAGATGTCGCTGGAGATCACGCTCGACGACATCGCGCGGCGGGCCGAGGTCAGCGTCCAGACGATCCTGCGTCACTTTGGTACGCGAGAGCACCTGCTCACCGAAGTCGACACCTTCATGCGGCAGGAGGTCGTCGCGGAGCGACGGGCTCCGGTTGGCGACGTAGCGGCAGCGGTGAGGGTGATCGTCGACCACTACGAGCGGCGTGGCGACGCCGTACTGCGGCTGCTCGCTCAAGAGTATTGGAACGAGCGCATCCGCACGGGCATGGACATCGGGCGCGAAACCCATCGCGCATGGGTGGCGCAGGTCTTCGCGCCGCAACTGGAAGCGTGCGCCGTCGCGGAGCGCGCGACACTCACCGACCTGCTGGTCGTCGCTACCGACGTTTACACCTGGAAGCTGCTGCGGCGCGACCGCGCGCTGGATCGCGAGCAGGCGGAGGCGCGGGTCAGGCAGCTGATCGCCGCCATCCTGCATGAGTCGAAGGGAGCGTGAGATGAGTGACATCCTGTTTGTGACCTGGGACGGCGGTGGTAACGTTCCGCCCGCCCTGGGCATTGCCGCGCAACTAAAACTCCGGGGGCATACCGTGCGTTTTCTGGGCCACGCGCGCCAACGCGAGGCGATCGCGGCAGCTGGCTTCGATTTCCAGCCCTATGCCCACGCCCGCTCCTGGTCTGCCGTGGCACCGCATCCGGGCATCAAGGGCCTCATGCGGCAACTCGACGTGTTTGCCGACCGTGGCATGGGCGAGGACCTGCTCCTGACTGTGCACGAGCGGCCAGCGGACCTTGTCATAATCGATTGCCTGCTCTTCGGCGCACTCCAGGCCGCTGAGCGTGCTGGCCTCAGACGCGCCGTGCTGGTGCACACACTGTACGGCCAAGCAGCGCGCCACCTGGAGCACGGGCATGGGCGGCTTGCGGATGCGTTTGAGCGGCCTACGACCGGTGGCGCTGTGGTCGCACGCAGACCTCGCACTGGTCACCACGCTGCGCGCGATCGACCAGTGCGCCGCGGTACCCGCCAATGTCCATTTCACGGGTCCAGTCTGGCAGGGTGCGCGGCCTGAGCCGGCCGCGCCGCCGGACGGCGAGCCGCTCGTACTCGTCAGCCTGAGCACGCTGTACCAGGACGGCCAGGTGAAGGCATTGCAGGCGATCCTGGACGGGCTGGCGCATCTGCCGGTGCGGGTGGTGCTCACCACCGGCCCCAGCATCGAACCTGCCGCGCTGCGCGCTCCTGCCAACGCGCAAGTACTGCGGTACGTCAACCACGACGCGGAGATGTCTCAAGCATCGCTGGTGGTTGGCCATGGCGGCCATGGCACGACAATGACGGCGCTGGCGCACGATCTGCCGCTGGTC
>DASYGC010000061.1:0-3767 GCA_036000225.1 Ktedonobacterales bacterium
GCCGGCGTCGGACAGGGCCACCGCCAGGTTCAGGCCGGTCTGTCCACCCAGGGTCGCCAGCAGTCCATCGGGTCGCTCGCGTTCGATGACGCGGCGCAGCACGTCGACGGTGAGCGGCTCGATATAGGTCACATCGGCGACGCCTTGGTCGGTCATGATGGTGGCGGGGTTCGAATTGACCAGCACGACGCGCACGCCTTCCTCGCGCAGCGCCTTGCACGCCTGAGTGCCGGCGTAGTCGAACTCGGCGGCCTGGCCGATCACGATGGGGCCAGAGCCGATGACCAACACGGTCCGTATCCCTTCACTTCCTTCATGCGTCACGTGGTGCCGCTCCTTCTGGCGCGTGCGTGCCGATCGTTTTTTCGAAACGGCTACCGGTGTAGGTGTGTTGGGTCGCATCGCCACGATACGTGAAGCCCAGTCGAGTGTAATAGGCGCGCAGGGCGTGATTGGAGGCCATGCAATCCAGGCGCAGAACGCGCTTGCCCGCGGTGGCGCCCTGCCACTCGGCCCAGCGGAGCAGCGCCCGGCCGATCGCTCTGCCGGCGAAAGCGCCGCGGACCATCAGCCCGTGAACGTAGAGGGCATCGACGCTACACTCTGGCAGATCGGCCCACAGCGGTTCTGGCTGCCACCCAAGCGCGACCGTCGCAACGGACTCGCCCGCCAGGGTGGCCACCGCGATGGCGCCGCGACTGACGCGCTCAGCGACGATCTCTGCCAGCGGGCGTGGCGGCTGTCCGGGATCGAAGCCCAGCGCGCGCGACCGCGCCCGGGCATCCTCTTCAATCGCGACCACCGACGCGATGTCCGCCGCGTGCGCGGGGCGGACGGTGAGCATGTCGCCATCGGGTAGTGTGAGGATCGTGGGATCGGTCATGGTCATCTTTTCACTTCATCCCACCAGCGCCAGATCACCCGCCAGCGCCGCGGGAAGGGCTAACCGCGTGCGAATGACGTGCGCAAAGCGGTCGAACAGATCACGGTTATCCTCGGGCCCGGGGCAGGCTTCGGGATGGAATTGTACTGAAAAGACGGGCAACGCGCAGTGTTCCAGTCCTTCGACGGAGCCATCCGACAGGTTGATGTGGCTCACGCTGAAACCGCCGGCGGGCGGCAACGAAGGCGCATCGACCTGGAAGTTGTGATTCTGCGAGGTGATCGTCACCCGGCCGGTGCGCACTTCGAGCACGGGATGGTTGGCGCCGTGGTGGCCAAACGGCAGACGACTGGTGGTGGCTCCCGCCGCCAGGCCGATGATCTGATGGCCCAGGCAGATGCCCATCAACGGCAGGGGTCGGGGCAGAGCCAGCAGACCGCGCACCAGCTCTACCAACCCGTAGGCGCTCTCGGGATCTCCGGGGCCATTTGCCAGCAAGACACCAGCAGGCTCCAGCATCAACAGCCGCTCCAGGTCGATGCTATGCGGCGCGAGCACCACTTCCAGGCCGCGGGCATGCAGACAGCGGGCGATGTTCTCTTTATAGCCCGTGTCAATCACTATGACGCGTGGCCGGTCGCTGAACGATGCCGCATTTGCGGGGAACGAGGCGGTCACGGGCTGAGCCTCCCACGGCTGCGCACCGGGAAGGCCCACCTCGCCGATGACATCCAGTTCGGATACCGTGCGTACAGCCCGCGCCTCAGTAACGAGCGCGGCAATGTCAATGCTGGTGGCCGCGTCGAAGACGCGCAGCAGTCCCCGCTGCGTGCCGTGGTCGCGTAGATGGCGTGTCAGCGCGCGTGTGTCGAGTTCGCAGACGCCCGGTATGCCACTCCGGCGCAGATAGCTGGCGAGCGACTCGGTGGCGCGCCAGTTGCTGAATTCGTCGCACGCCTCACGCACGAGCAGGGCAGAAAGCCACGGGCGGCGCGATTCGACATCAGCGGGGGCGATGCCATAATTGCCGACCAGCGGATAGGTGAGCACAACCATCTGCCCGCGATAGGAGGGATCGGTGCAAATCTCCTGATAGCCGGTCATCGGCGTGGCAAAGACCACTTCGCCGCGGCGACCTTGATTGAGCGCATCCACCGCCCCGAATGGGCGACCGTAGAACACGGCGCCATCGGCCAGTGCCAGCACGGCGATCTGTTCTGAAGCTCCGCTCGCTGACTGCATGTTGTCCATGTCACCTCCTCGTACCTGCCTTGCGCTCCGACTCCGCGCGATGGTTGACGTTTCGTGTCCAGCCCCGTAGCCGGCCGCTCCCTGCTTAGTCCCCTGAAGGATGTGTGGCATCGTAGACCACCTGGCCACCTAGCAACGTCATCCGCACGCGTCCGCGCAAGGTGAGGCCGGCGAGCGGTGTGTTGCGCCCTTTCGAGGCGAATTGGGTAGGGTCAACCGTCCATTGTTCGTTGGGATCGAAAATCACAATATCCGCTGGAGCGCCTATCGCCAGGGTACCGAAGGGCAACCCGAAAGCGCGCGCCGGGCCGCTGGTAAGCGCGGCGATCAGGCTGGCCAGCGGCAGGTGACCGCTATGAACCAGCGTCAGCAGTGCGGCGAGCGCGGTTTCCAGCCCGGAGATGCCAAACGCGGCCTCGCCATACTCACAGGCTTTGTCCGCCCAGGTGTGAGGGGCATGATCGGTGGCGATGGCATCGATGGTGCCGTCGAGCAGTCCCGCCAGCAGCGCGGCGGCGTCCGAGGCGGTGCGCAATGGTGGATTCACTTTGGTGTTGGTATCGTAGCGTTCGCCGGGGCCGGCAGCGAGATCGAGGGCGGCCAGCGCGTCGGCTAGTGGTCCGGTACGCTCGCCAGCGACCCAGGTATCGGTGAGCAAGAGGTGGTGCGGCGTCACCTCGGCGGAGACGCGCAGCCCTTCGGCTTTGGCCGCGCGGATTAGCGCCACCGATCCCGCTGTGCTCAGATGCGCGGCATGATAGCGCGCACCAGTGACTCTGGCCAGCGCGATATCACGCGCAAGTATGGTCTCTTCGCCGATGGCGGGCCAGCCTGGCAGGCCGAGCAGGGCGGAGATGGTGCCTTCGTGCATCACACCGGAGCCGACCAGACTTTCGTCCTGGCAATGTTCGACGATCGGACGATCGACCAACAGACTGTAGGACAACGCCGCGCGCATCAAACTGGCGTTGCTGACGGGCCGGCCGTCGTCCGAAAACGCCACCGCGCCAGCCTCGGCCAGCTCAACCATCTCGCTGAGTGCGGTGCCGGCCTCTCCCACAGTGATGGCGGCGATGGGTAACACGCGGGCGCACGTGTCCTGAGCGGCAATGCGCACCAGTTCGAGAGCGGCGCGGCTATCCAGCACCGGGTGGGTATTGGGCATGCAGCACAGGGTGGTGAAGCCACCCCGAGCGGCGGCGGCGGTGCCCGTCTGGATCGTCTCTTTGGCCTCGTCGCCTGGCTCGCGCAGATGCGCGTGCAGATCGACGAAGCCCGGCGCCAGCACCGAGCCGGCGGGCAGATCCAACGTGCCCGCGGGGTGGCCGCGCGCCGCCAGCGCATTCGCGACCGCCGCGACCTCCTCGAAGGCGCCGATGGCCACCACTCGACCACCGGCGATGAGTACCGCACCGGGACTATCGAGGTCCTGGCTGGGATCGAGCAGGCGCGCGCCACGCAGGTGTAGTGGCCCATGCTCGCGCAGTTCACGCATCGGCGTGTGCTCCGATCTCGGCGCGCGCGCGCAGCAGCACATCGAGAATCGCCATACGCATGGCAATGCCGTTGGTGACCTGTTGCTCAATCAGCGAGGCGGGGCCGTGGGCCACTTCGGAGGCGATCTCGACCCCTT
>DASYGC010000062.1:0-2929 GCA_036000225.1 Ktedonobacterales bacterium
AATGTGAGCAGGCGGCCGTCACCCAGCGCGCTTAGGGCGCCTGCCGATGAATCGGCAGGCTACGATCGTTCGCCTGCTGAAGCAGGCTTAGCGCCTTGCCACCGACGGCGGCGTGGCGATTAGCCCCGCTTACGAGGCGAATGACCGTCGCCCGGCACATTCGCCGACGGCTCCGAGCCCCCTGGGGCGCGACCCCGGTACGCTAGACTCAAGACCCGACTCGGCGTTGTCCCAGTGATGAGGTCCGGCACCTATGGCGAGCGCTTCGGTCCCATTTGGCGCCTTGTTGCGTCGCCACCGCGCTGCTCTGGGGCTGACGCAGGAAGAAATCGCCGAGCGCGCCGGGCTCAGCGTCCGCGGCATCAGCGACCTGGAACGCGGCGCCCGCGAGCGTCCCCACCTCGATACCGTCGAGTTGCTCGCCGACGCCCTCGCCTTGAGCGGCGCCGACCGGGCACGATTCTGGGCGACCGCTCGGGCCGGCGCCCAGGGCGGGGCGGACGCCACGCCGACCAACCTGCCGTCGCCGCCCACCGCGATCCTGGGTCGCGCCGGCGAAATCGCCGCCGTGGCCGCCTTGATCGAGCGCCCGGAGGTCCGTCTCCTTACCCTCACCGGACCAGGCGGCGTAGGCAAGACGCGCCTCGCCATCCACGTCGCCAGTGAGGCGCGAACAGCGTTTCCCGACGGCGTCTACTTCGTCCCGCTGGCGGCGCTGCGCGAGCCGAGCCACGTCATGACGACGATCGCCCACACGCTCGGCCTGGCCGACGCCAGCGGCGAGCCGCCCCCGGCGCGGCTCGCAAAGTATCTGCGGACGCGGCGCCTGTTGCTCGCGCTCGACAACTTCGAGCATCTGCTGTCGGCGGCGCCGGCCATCGGCGAGCTACTGGCGAGGTGCCCCTCGCTCATGGTGCTGGCGACGAGTCGCGCCCCATTGCGACTGACGGGCGAGCACGAGTACCCCGTGCCGCCCCTTGGCCTGCCCGAGCGCCCGCAAAAAGGCGCCACGCTGGGGATGGTGGTTGCCGCGCCGGCTGCCGCTCTCTTCCTGGCTCGACTGGCGGCTTACGCCCCGCGTCTGCGCCTCACGGACGCGGACGCGCCGGCCGTCGCCACGATCTGCGCCCGGCTGGACGGGCTGCCGCTGGCGATCGAACTGGCCGCCGCGCGCGCCCGGCACCTCGGCCTGGACGACCTTGCTGTGCGCTTGCAGCGGCGGTTGCCGGTGTTGACGCACGGGCCGCGAGACTTGCCGCCGCGCCAACAGACCCTGCGCGCCACCATCGCCTGGAGCGAAGATCTCCTGACGTCCGACGCCCAGCGCCTCTTCCGTCTGCTCGCCGTCTTCGCTGGAGGCTGGACGACGAAACAGGCAATCTCCTTATGCCAGGGCGAAGCTCCTCCCGCCGCCGTTGAGGAGGCGCTGGACGCGCTGGTGGACAGCAACCTGGTGCAGGTCGAACACAGCGCTGAGCAGCTCCCGCGCTACACGATGCTGGCGACGATTCGGGAGTTCGCGGAAGAGCGCCTCGGCGCCGGCGGCGGAGAGGAATGGGCCCGCCGCCGCCACGCCGACGTGACGCTCGCTTTCACTGACCAAGCGGAGCGTGGCCTGCAGAGCGGCGAGCGCACTGTCTGGTCGCGCGCCGCGACGGCCGAACTCGACAACGTGCGCGCTGCGCTCCACTGGTCCCTCACCCACGATGCGGCGGAACACGCGCTGCGCATCGTCGGTAACCTCGACTGGTTCTGGGACGCCGTGGCGCGCGACCGCGAAGGGTGGGCTTGGAGCCAGGCGGCGCTGGCGATGACCGGCGCCGAACAGCACGGTTGGGGCTATGCGCGCGCCTTGTTCGCCGCCGGCTCCATCGCCTGGAACGTCAGCGCTTTTGAAGCTTCCACCCGCCTGCTCACGGAGAGCGTCGCCCGCTTCCGCACGCTGGACGACCGGCGCAGCCTTGGCCAGGCGCTCATGAGCCTCGGCCTGACCGCCCTCTACCAGGGCAAGCTGGATACCGCCCACCAACACGTTGCCGAAAGCGTCGCCCTCTTCGAGACGGTGGACGATCGGTGGAACCTGGGCCTGGCGCTCTTCAGCAGCGGGGAAACGCAATATGCGCGCAACCCGGCGGCGGCGCGGGCAGCCTACGAGCGGAGCCTCGCCGTGTTCCGGTCGGTAGGTGACCCGTGGGGCATTGCCCACGCCCTCACCGGCCTCGGCGGCCTCGCCATGCGCGCAGCCGACTACGTCGCGGCGCGCCGCCTGATGGAGGAAGCGCTCGCGCTGCGACGCTCCGTGAACAATCCAGGCGCCATCGCCACCTCGCTGACCAGCCTCGGCGAACTGGCCCGTAGGGAAGGCGACGACGACAACGCCCTGCCCTACCTTGAGGACGGACTTGCGCGCTTCCGAGAACTCGGGGACGCCGAGCACGTCGCTTGGACGCTCCGTAACCTGGCGCTGGTGGCCACGCGCCGCGGCGATTGGCGCCGCGCCATGGCGACCTTGGCGGAGTGCCTGACCCTCCGCGTCGAGCAAGGCAACCCGGCACAAATCGCCAAGACTTTCACCGCCATTGCCCACGCGCTGCTGCCGCGCGGCGAGGCGGAACAGGCGGCGCGACTCTGGGGTGCGGCGCAAGGGATACGTGCGTCTTCTGGCGAGGCGACTCCGGCAGATGAGGATGGCGCCGATGAGCTTGAGCTGGACGCACGCCTCCGCGCGACGTTGGGCGCGGCTCGGGCGGCCGACGCCGTCAGGAGGGGACGCGAGCTGACGCTTGCGGAGGCGATCAGTGCGGCGCAGGAGACGCTTGCGCGTCGTTCCTGATCGCCGGTTGGTATGATCCTCGTAGCGGTCATAGAGTAGAACCGAGGGTTGTTCGGCGCAACAGAGGGAGCACACCGGAAAGGCAGCTCGGATGGC
>DASYGC010000063.1:0-3266 GCA_036000225.1 Ktedonobacterales bacterium
TGTCGCGCGTGTGGCGCTGGCCGCTGATCGCCAGGTAGGCGAGCAACGCGGTGGCCTTGCGCGTATCCATGGCAACGGCGGTCCCATTGCGTTCCAGGCGCGGTGGCCCGAGCAGATAGAGTGCCAGCTGCGTCATGGTCATCCCTCCCATCCAGGTTCCGTGGGATTATATGTGGCGCACCCCCGCGGCCGCAACGGTATCGGAAGTCAGGGATGAATCGTAACGCGGTCGTGCCGTGGATAAAGCATCGGTGCTTGCGCGCCCGATGATGGAACGGTACGATCTCATCAGGCTCGGCCGCGGATTGAGACAGCGCGTCGCAGGCGGCGGGAAACGTAGGCGGAACCGCGGGGGGCGCGATGAGTGCTGGCAGGTGCGGGCGGGGCGCGGGGCGCGCAGGGTGGAGCCTCCGGCTGGCCCTCTGCTTCGGCATCGCCGCCATCGGCCTGGCCGCGTCCGCTGGTGTGATCCATGCCGACGGTGGCGCGCCCAACCTGGCCTACGTCGTGGGTGGCGGCGCCAGCCGCACCGGTCTGGTAATCATTGACATCGCGAAGCGGCGCGTAACTGGGCAGGTGACGATTGGTGGCGATCCGCATGGTCTGGCGCTCAGCCTCGACGGCCGCTTTGTGTACGTCACCCAGACCGCGCTGGATCGCCTGGCGGTCGTTGATGCGCGGACGCTGCGCGTGACGACCACCCTGCCCGCCGGGCACGGCCCCGTCGCGGTCGCGCTGGAGGGCGCGGTTTCCGGCGACCTCTTCGTGGCCGATGCCGCAGCCAACACCGTCACCGTCCTTGATCCGCGCCAATTGCGCGTGCTGGCCACGATCCCGGTCGGCCAGTACCCGATGAGCGTGGCGGTAGCCAGCCCGACCAGTGGCATCAGCAACCCCAACGACCCAGAGATCTATGTCGCCAACGCGCAGAGTGCTACGATCTCCGTCATCAGCGCCACGCGTCGCCAGGTCGTGGCGACGATTCCCGCGCCGGGCGGTCCGGTGGGCGTGGTGGTCCCTGGCGCCGATGGCGTGGCCTACGTCGCCACGCGCGCGGGCACGATCCTGGCGCTGAGCCTGGCGGACCACCGGCTGCTGGGAACGCTGCTGCAGCTGCGCTCCGGTGCGCCGGGCGCGATGGATTACGACGCGCTGACGGGGGAGATTTATGTGCCCGATCCCGCTGGCGAAGTCATATGGGTCTTGCGACCGGCCCGCGCGGGTGCGGGTGGGGCGGTGCCCGTGCTGCCCGCTGAGCCAGCGCGCGGCTTGCCAATCAGTGGTGGCCCCGCCGCCGTGGCCATCACCTTCGAAGGGTCGCTGGGGTTTGTGGCCGAGCGCGACGCGGGCCAGGTGCTGATCTTCGATGTCGCCACCCACCAGACGCTGGCCACCCTCGGCGTGGGCGGCGCGCCGCGGGCGATCATGACGGGGGCGTATCCACCTGTGCCCGCGCCAACGGCAACTGGCGCGGGGTGGACGCTCGGTTGGGTATTGGGCGGCGTGGTAATCCTCGCCCTTGCGGGATTTGGGTTGAGATGGTTTGCTATACGTGGCTTCCACCTGCGTTCTGGCACCGGAGGCCATTGACGGGGAGGCGATTCCTCCACTCGGAACGGGAGAGCACGGCATGAGTAAGTCACGGGGGTCTGCCACACCGCAGAGCCAGCGCCGCGAGACGCGACGCGAACAACTACAGCAGCGGCAGCAGGAACGCCAGCGCGAGCAGGAACGCCAGCAGCGCGCGACACGCCTGCGCCAGGTGGGACTTTGGGGCGGTGGGGTGGCGATCGTCGCCCTGATTGGCTTTCTCATCATCCACGCCATCACCGGCGCAGCGGCAACCAGCGCCGCCAATGGACCCATCGCGGGAGTCGTGACTTATTCCAATCTGTCGCGCAACCACAAAACCGGACCACTCACCTACGCCCAGAATCCCCCCGTGGGCGGCGATCATAATCCCGTCTGGCTCAATTGCGGCATCTATGCGCAGCCGGTGCCCACCGAGAACGCCGTGCACTCCATGGAGCACGGCGCCGTCTGGATCACCTATCAACCCAATCTGGCCGATAGTGATATCCAGAAGTTGCGCACGCTGGTCGGTGGCCACAGCTATTTCATCCTGTCGCCATATAACGGCTTGCCCGTGCCTGTCGTCGCCTCGGCCTGGGGCGTGCAGCTCAAGGTGCAGAGCGCCAGCGATCCGCGCCTGGCGCAGTTCCTCCAGAAGTACGAGCAGGGTCCCCAGACGCCTGAGCCGGGCGCGGCGTGCACCGGTGGCGTGGGCACACCCACCAACTGATTGCATCGCGTCCTGGCCGGCGAGTCGTCACGCCGCGGGGCTCAGTTCGGTGGAAGCCCACGGCGCACCGGCAGTGGCCCAGCAGTTCGCGGGACATGGCTGCGCCAGCTCGACCTGGCGGTCCTCAGCGACTGACAAGTCCGTTGACGCCCATTCTCTTGTCGCGGTTTAATCTCGCTAGATCACTCGATACAACCGCATCGCGTTGGGGCTCGCGTAACGCCACATTACTTGACGGCAAATGGCTCCTGCTGGATCGTCCGGCAGGAGCCATATTTTGTGCGCGCGAGCCGGGCACAGGGCGTACGGATGTACGCCCTTACGAAACGGCGATCGGATGTGGGCAGGAGGCGTATGCCACGACGAACCCTTGTTAGAGAGAAGGAATGTCCGACTCATGCAGGTGGCATTGATTCGTTTGCTGATACTGGCCGGCGCGGGTTCGTTGGGAGCGGTGACGCGCCACGGTATCCATACGGTGGCGCGACAGGTGGCGCGTACCCACGTGCCGATGGGCACGCTAGCGATCAACGTGGTGGGGGCGTTTGCCATCGGAATTGTGCTGGGCTGGCCGGGTGGGGCGCATTCGACTCTACGCACGGTGCTGGCGAGCGGCTTTCTGGGCGGATTCACGACCTTCAGCAGCCTGGCATATGGCAGTGTGGCGCTACTGCGCGCGGGGCGCACGCTCGATGGTCTGCTGTATCCGCTGGGCAGCCTGGCGCTGGGCAGCCTGGCGCTGGGCGTGCTCGCGGTGGGGCTGGGCGATCTGACGGGGGCGTGGGTGCGGCGGCAGACTTCTCCCCCGGCCCCTCCCCGCGCCGGAGAGGGGAGTACGGACCTGACACACAACGTAGAAGAATCAGCGGTGCGGTAGCGGTCACTGCCGCTTGACGGCAGGTTGCGCGGGCGCGTACGCTGTGGCCATGCGTATCAGCTTTTCCACCGGCACCTATTACTATCG
>DASYGC010000064.1:0-6196 GCA_036000225.1 Ktedonobacterales bacterium
TCTTCAGGAATGTCCCAGGTGCGCGACAACGAGCGGCGCGCGATCAAATCGAGCTCGTCGCAGGGGCGCGTGTGCGTCATCCAGCTCACGGGAGTGGTCGTTGTGATCTCAAGTCCACGGTCGCGCAGCGCCGTGACAATCGATTCATATCCGGCGCCCACATAGGCTGCCTCCGCGCCGAGTTCATGGACGATCTCGATCCAGCGCTGCTGAATCTCATGGGCCAGCGCCTGGGGATGGCGATCCTGCCCGACGATCAGCACGCCATCCGTGCGCAGCACCCGCAGCGCCTCATCGAGCGCGCGCTCCCAGCCATCCACCAGATGAAAGACGTGCACGGCAATCACGGCATCGAAGGTGGCCGCGGCATAGGGAAGGGCGGTCGTGTCCGCAACCCGCGCCTCGAGCTCGCCCCAGGTCCGACCCGTGTCGCGTGCGCGCTGAGCCGCCAGATTGGCTTGCAACCGATCGAGCATACGCGATGAAATGTCCACCCCCGCCACGTTCACACCACGCGCCAGCAGGGGCACGGCGATGCGCCCGGTGCCGATGCCCAGTTCGAGCACGTGGCTGCCCACTCCCAGGTTCGCGGCGGCGCACAGCGCGGCGCCGATGGCCTCGGCCACTGGCGCCGGATAGCCGCGAGTGGCATCGTAGTAATTCGCGGCGGGATCGAACGAGATGGACGGCATGCCCTATTCCTCGGGACGTCGCTTGCGCAGGTGCACTTGATCGACACCATACCCACGACTGCGATACAGGCGCAGGGCACCTTCATTTTCTGGGGTGGTCATCAGCGTCACCGCGACCAACCCTTGCAGCTCAAAGAAGCAGTGCTCCGCGGCATCCAGCAGGTGCATCGCCACGCCGCGCCGGCGATAGACGGGATGAACCAGCAGCTCCTGGATGTAGCCGACCGACTGCCCGATTTCGCCGTCGGCGCGCGTATCGGCAAGCAGGATTCCGACCAGTTCCTCCCTGGCGCCATCGCATGCCAGCGCGACCCAGAGCTGACCGCGCCCCTCGCGCAGCATCGCGAGACTCACGCGGCCGCGCGCCGTGGTCGGAGCTACCAGGGTGCCGGCCTGGGTACGGTCAGCTGCGCTGCCCTCACGGACGCTGATGCTCGCTTCACGTGCCGCCGTCATGGTCACGTCTCCTTCCACTCGTGCCGCCAGTCTCACCATAGTACCTCAAATTCACCGCGCCTGTCTGCCTCGCCGGTGCGGGGCATTGTCCGGCATCGGTCGGCAAAGAGGTGCTGGCGGAGGGGACGCGCGCCACTTGACGACAGACCGGCACAGCGGCTACGGTCTGGCAGGCACGGAGAATGCGATGTATCGGACGCAGAGCATGCCGCCATCTGGCGAACTGCGTGAAGGCTGTGGCCGGGCGTGCCCGTCCCGGTCGCGTGGATGAGAGCGGGTGGAGTGCAGTGGCAGGTCCGCGTCTCGGTGAGACCAATCGCGTGGAATGTTCGTCAGAAACGCGGGGCGGAGCATGTCGCTGCCCCGCAGGGCGCCTTTGCCCAATTTCGCGTGCTCGTGCCCGCCCCAGGCTTTGCCGCGCCTCACCACTGGTGAATGCGCGAGGGTGGAATCGCGCATGAGCGACGCTGACAAACGCTGCTGGACCAAGCGATGGCTCGCCCAGTGCTGATAGAGGAAGCCCACACCATGGGTCACGCTCCCCCAGTGGCATCGGTACGGCACCGCCACCGGTCCAGCCACCAGCATAGCCGCCATGGCAGTACCGACCGGCAGGTCTCCCCGTTGCCGGCGGAGTCCACCAGGCAGGCGAGCGCGCGGGTTCGCCCCCGATGGGTCGTGCCCATCTGGCTGCGGATGGCGGCATATCGCCTCTGGCTGGTGGCGGCCACCAGCGCGTTGTGCGCGGTGCTGCTCTGGCTGCAGAATCTGCTCGGCGCTGTACCACCCCACCCCTCGCGCGGTCAGACCATCGTGCAATGGGCCGAACTGATCTGGCTGTGCCCGGTGCCGGCGGCCGTGGCGCTCTGGGTTGGCTGGTTCCTGTTTGCCGAAATGGCGTTGCCTGATCCCGTCGCCGTAGACGCTCCGCGCACGCGCCGCAGACGCTCCGCCCCCGCGCAAACCGTGCGCCTGATCTTCCGTATTGTCACGCGGGGTGAGAACGTCGACGTGCTGCGCGAAAGTGTGGCGGCGGTCCATCAGGCATTCAAGGACTACTCTGCGGCCAGTGGCCCATATCGCATTGAGGTGGTGAGCGAACGGGCGCTGGATGACATAGCCTGCCACGAGCGCACGCGCATCTATGTGGTCCCCGTAACATATGTGGCCGCTTGCCACTCGCGTTTCAAGGCTCGCGCGCTGGCGTATCTGCAATCTCAGGTGCAACTGAGCGCGCACGACTGGTGCATCTATCTCGACGAAGAGAGCATGGTGGACGCGGCGTTTCTCGCAGGCATCTATCAGTATATCCTCCGCGTGAGTCCGCCAGGTAGGACAACCTCGCGCCAGCGTCCGTGTCCCATCGGACAGGGAGCGATCTTGTATCAGGGCGACAACTGGTTCTTTCAAGGCGCGGACGCCTTGCGCACGGCCGATGATCTGGGCAGATTTCGTCTGCAATATGCGCTGGGGGTGCCCTTGTTTGGTATCCACGGCTCCTATATCGTGGTGCGGAGCATCGAGGACGCGGCGCTAAGCTTTGACGTGGGCGCGCGCAATTCGCTTACCGAGGATGCCGCATGGTCGCTACGCGCGTGGGCACGCGGCCACCGGTTTGCCTGGGTTTCTGGCACCCTGTACGAGCAGCCGCCACAGACCGCGCTGGATTTCGTGCGCCAGCGGGCGCGCTGGCTGGCGGGGATACGACGCGTGCTGCGCGACCGCGCCGTGCCGGTGCGCTTTCGTCTGGGTCTGGGTCTGTTTACCGCGCTCTGGCAACTGTCGTTTCTGCCCTTTCTCGTGGCCATCGCGGCGCTGTTGGTGCATATTGCTCCCTTCCCCTGGATGCGGCTGGCGGCGGACTTCGCGTGGGCATGCTATGTGCTCGCCTATCTGCAGGGCGTCGACCGCAGCGTCGCGCGCCGGCGGCGCTCCGCGTATGCCAGCGCGGTGGCGCGAAACTCCACGAACCGGTGGCAGCGCGGCGCACGCACGCTGGGGCGCTCGCTCGTGCGCGTCGCGGCGTGGGCGCTGGCTCTCTGTTACATCTGGTATGCCCTGCTGGAAGCGGGCGGGGTACTCTGGAGCCTGGTGCCCAAGGGCGGATTCTTCGTCATCCGCAAGCGGGGTCATCTGGCGGCGCGCGAGCGCTCCAGCACACCGCAACCAGTTCGTCTGATCGGTCGCTCAGAAGGTTCTCAAGCATGAAACGTGTCATTTCGGTCGCACTCTCGGCACTCGTCGCGATTTTTCTGGGTGTCGCGTGTGAGTGGGTGCTCCTAACCGGTTCAACACCGTATGCGGTCGCGTCAGCCGTGGCCCAGTCGCGCCCCGCTCCGGTGGTGCACTACGCCCGTCCGGACTTCCAGACGGGAGTGGTATTCGCCCGCTGGGGAACCAATGCCTATACGTCCACCGACCCCAACTGGGCCATCGGCCTATCGGAAATCCAGCAGCAGACCGCCGCGCGCTGGATCGAGGTAACCGTCAACTTTTTCCAGCCAGCGAGCACCTCAACCCAGGTGGAAGTGTCGCGCATCACTCCCGGTGTCGCGAGCCTGGCGGAAGGCATTCGCACCGCGAAGGCGCGCGGCTATCATGTCTTTGTCGTGCCCGAGATTACGGTGGCCCAGGTTGGCTGGTCCGGCCTCATCCATTTCTCTACTCCTGAGGACACCGCGGCATGGTTTCAGCATTACTGGCAAGTGTTGAAGCCCTACCTGCAAGCCGCCAGCGCGGCGGGGGCCGACCAGTTCTCGCTTGGCACCGAATATCAAACGCTCGAGTTCGCCGCGCCGGCGTTGTGGAATCAGCTGATTGAAGAGGCGCATGCGGTCTTCGCCGGAGCTCTGACCTATGATGTGAACTTCACGTCGCTGTCCGACCCGCTGCATGCATGGATGCTCAATCCCGATCTGACCTACATCGGTGTCTCGGAATATCAGCCGCTGACGCACTACAGTCAGTGGCTGGACCCATCTATTCTGCCGGATCTGTGGAATACCGAGATTTTGAGCGGGCTCGACCAGTTCGCGGCGCGCCTGGGCAAGCCGGTTGTGCTCTCGGAAATTGGCTATCGCAACAGTGCTGACGCGCTCTACAACCCCTGGCAAAGCTTCTCGAAGTCACCGCCCGATCCCACGGAACAGGCAGCGGCCTACAATGCCGCGCTGACCAATGTCATCGGCGACCCCTACATCGCGGGCATCTATTTCTGGGGATGGTCAATCCCGGTCTTCCAGCCCAATTGGCAGCCGGCCGCTAAAGTGTTGCGCCAGTGGTACACGTCGCCCCAGTCGTAAGCCCCACAGGCAGCGCAACCGCGAGAGAGGGTCCGCCGATGAAGCGACTGGCACCCACCAGGGCCAGACCCATGCTCACCCGACCCGTGTTTGCACCCGCGCCGCGGGCGGCCAGGCTGGCACGCACCTGGCGCGTGGTGGTGGCGCGCCTGCCCAAGTGGGCCCTCCAGTGGCAAATGTGGTTGGTGCTCGCGATCGGCGCGAGCTTGCGTCTGGTGGCGATTGGTCGCTCGCCGTTTGGCTCTGACGATGCGCTGCTTTTTCTGGAGGCGGCGCGCACCACGCACGATCGACTGCTGCCGGGCACCGGCATCTTCAACTCGCTGCTGGCGCTGAACTTTCCCGCGTATACCTTTCTGCTGCTTCCATTCGCCAATCAGCCCCAGGGTCTGGCGGTCCTAACCGCCGTGGCCAACGTGGTGGCCGTGGCCTGCCTCTATGTGTTCACCGAGCGCATGTTCGGCCGCTGGCCCGCCTTGATTGCGGCGCTGTTGTTTGCCACCGCGACCTATGCCACCTGGATGTCGGTCTTCATCTGGCAGCAAACCATCGTGATTCCGATTACGCTGGTGGCCCTGTGGCTGGCCTTCGAGGGCGCCGTTCGCCAGCGCCGCCACTGGCTAGCCCCGCACCTGATCTTGCTTGCGCTCGCGATCCAGGTCTATCCCCAATCCATTTCTCTGCTTCCCGTGACGGTAGTTGCCATCATCTTTGGCTGGCGCACCATTCGCTGGGTCGACGTGCTGATCGCCGAGAATATCTGCTGCCTGATCTGGCTGCCCACCGTGCTCTTCGAGTTGGCCAGTGGTGGTTTTGATTTGCCAATCTACTTAGCCTGGCTGCGCGCACCCAAAGTCACCAATACGCAGGCACTGGTTGCCCTCAGCCAGGCACTGGGTCCGCAGTCTGGCGACTACCTCGGCGCGAACACCTGGTACACCCACACCGCGCCATTGGTCGCCTGGCTCACGCCGGTCATCATGGCCTTGTGGGCCCTGGGGACGGTCTGGCTTGCCGCCTGGGTGGTCGTCCCGCTCGGTCGTGGTCTGTGGCGGCGCGACGCCACTGCCATGCGGCGCCTGGCAAGTGCACCCGCCTGGCGTGCCCATCTTTTGCTGCTGTTGTGGCCGCTGGGGCTGCTGGCCGCGACGATCCGCCACGCCACACCAGTCTATGTCCACTACGTGTTTCTGATTTCCCCGGTGATCTATGTGACGATCGGCGTGCTGCTGGTCGAGGCGCCGCGCTGGCTGGCCGGCAGGTTCAAGCACCGCTGGGCGCCCGCGGTGGCGCGGCTGGTGCCGGTGGTTGGGGGCGGCGCGCTGGTGGTGGCGCAGGCGGTTGCCACCGGCGTCTTCGTGCTCGCGCTCGCCAGCGGGCAGGCAACTGCCGCATCATGGGGAGTCATTCCTATCGACGGCTACACCCAGACGCTGGCGGTCACCAGCGCCGTCGCGGAGCGCCTGCGCGCGCGACAGGTCTTCATCGCGAGCGATCCCGCCGATCCTTACATGGGCCAGTACTGGTCGTTGCGCGAAAACAATCTGGCAGCCGGGACGGCGCCGGTCTGGGCGAGCGCCGTCGCCGGTGAGTGTGCCCTCCTGCCCGCGCCGGGGGCGGCGGGACTAATCCTCATCACCGCCGCCCCCGGTCCCGCGCTTGCCAGCGTACTCCGTGCGGAAGGCACCAAGTTGCTGCGTAGCTTCACGGTGGCACGTGGCGCGTCATTCGTGCTCTATCAGGTGC
>DASYGC010000065.1:0-5248 GCA_036000225.1 Ktedonobacterales bacterium
GAACAGAGCTACGGCAGCCAGTTGCTCTTCGCCTTCTTCCGCTTCAACGACGACCAGGGCCGGCCGGTCTACTGGGTCTACAACTACAAGCGTGGCATGTTCTATCCCTTTGTGCCGCGCCCCGATAGTCACGATGCGGGCCGCCAGCGCGACAATGCCGAGGAGATGCGCCTGGCCACGGCCATCGGCAAGGAGTTGCCGGTCGAGCCGGAGCTGGAGCGCTGGTTCGCCGCGTGGGACTTGCCGTTATAGGCGCAAACACGACCGGCACCCAGCGATGAACAACGCGGGTTGGAGTGCTTTGACTCCAACCCGCGTTGTTGCGCGTGCTTACCTGCTCGAGTCCGCAAGGTGGCGCGGGCCATCGCATCCTGGCGCGCTACGCCCCGCCCGGTGCCGTTTGCAACGCCTGGTGCGCTTCGTCCAGCGTCATATCCGCCGCGGGCACCATCACATCGGACGGCACCAACTCATCGTCGGGCACCATCTGGCCGTGCTGCTGGACGAATGCGACCAGTTGGGCCAGAGCCGATTGGAACTCCGGCTGGTTGTGACCTTCGAGGGCCTCCATCAGTTCGCCGTCCAGCCGCGCGATCTCACCATTGTGCGTGTCGTCGATCCGGTACTGGTTATCGCCCATGATGCGTACGATCACGGTCTGCTCCTTTATCCGCCGCTATTCGCCACCTGGGGGCAACTGTTTGGGAGCCTGATCGCCCGATGGCAGCTGCATCTGCGATTTGAGCGCCGCCAGCTGCGAGTCCACCTCAGACTTGTTGGAAATCTGCGCCAGTTGGCGATCCAGTGGATCCTGCGAACCTGGACCGATCTCCTGCAGCGTGCCCGAATCCATCAGCTCGTCCATGGCGCTCGCGCGCGCCTGCATCTGCAGTACCTTATCCTGCGCGCGCTGCACCGCCAGGTTGACATCGGTCATCTCCTCGGAGATGCCAGTCGCCGCCTCCTGGATCTTTACCTGTGCCTGTGCCGCGCCATACTGCGCCTTGACCATCTCCTTCTGCGAGCGGAACGATTCCACCCGCGTCGAGAGACGTTGCTCCATCTCGACGAACTTCTGTTGTTGCCCCTTCAACTGCTGAATCTGCTGATCGAAGGTGCCGATCTGCGAGGCCAGCCCCTGCTTGCGCTCCAGCGCCAGTCGGGCCAGATCCTCGCGATTGGCCGCCAGCGCCTGTTTGGCCTGACCATCCAGCTTTTCCATCTGCTGGTTGATCTGTGCTTCCTGCAGCTCGAGGCGCTTCTCATTGGTCACCACGTCGGCGATGCTGCGGCGCAGGGTCTGCAGCTGTTCGAGCTGCTTCTGATAGGAGTAGTCGAGCGTCATGCCGGGATCCTCGGCGTGATCGAGGAACGAGCTCATGACAGTCTTGATGTAGTTCGAGAATCGAGACAGGACACCCACCGGTTTGCTCCTTTGTGCAGTGACAGGTTTCACACGTGACGGCCGGGTTCTCCACCGGCGATTCCGCACCTGGTGCGGCGGGCATGGTTCCCGTCTGCCGCTCTCCGCATATTGTACTACGAGATGCGCATGTCCAGCTTGAACCTGCACAGCGCCAGAGTCGTCAGCGCCGGATTTCCGCAAGCACCTCGTCGCGCCGCCGTTCCATCTCGGCGTGGGTATCGGCTTCCACATTCAAGCGGAGCAGTGGTTCGGTGTTGGATGCACGCACGTTACACCACCACGTCGGGAAATTGATCGTGACGCCATCCAACTCGTCAATTTGCGCGCCCAGCGCGGCGTAGTGCGCTTTCACCTCGCGCATCTTCGCCTCCTGATCGCCGACCTTCGAGTTGATTTCCCCGCTACGGAAGCGCGTGTCAATGGGAGCCAGCAATTGTGAGACCGTCTTGCCGCTTTCGCTGACCAGTTCCAGCACGATCAGGAACGCGATCAGACCGGAATCGGCGTACCAGTTGTCGCGAAAGTAGAAGTGCCCGGAATGCTCGCCCCCGAAGATCGCGTTCTCCTGGCGCATCTGCGCCTTGATGAAGGAATGGCCGACGCGCGTGCGTATCGCATGGCCTCCGTTGCGTTCAATCACCTCTGGTACGCTACGCGAGCAGATCAGGTTGTACAGAACTGTCGCGCCCGGATTGCGCCGCAAAATGCTCTGGGCGACGAGCGCCGTGACCATGTCGCCGCCAACGAAGTCGCCCTTCTCATCGGTGATGAACATGCGGTCGGCATCGCCATCGAAGGCGATGCCCATATCGCAGTGCTGTGCCACGACCGTGCGCCGCAACTCCGCGGTATTCTCCGGCTCGATCGGGCTGGCGGGATGATTGGGAAAGGTGCCGTCCAACGCGAAGTAGAGGGGCACCAGCGTACACGGCAGGTGCTTGAACACCCGTGGAATCAACATCCCCGCCATGCCATTGCCGGCATCCACGGCGATCTTGAGCGGCTTGATCTGGGCCACGTCGATAAAGGTGAAGGCATGCTGGACGAACTCATCCAGCACATCGCGCTCGATCACCCGGCCGGTGTGACTCGCCGCTTCGAACCGGCCCGCGAGCACCAGCTGCTTGATGTCCTCCAGCCCCGTCGCCGAACTGATGGGGATCGCCTGTTCGCGACAAAACTTCAGGCCATTGTAGTTCCCAGGGTTGTGCGACGCGGTGATCATCACGCCAGCCGGATAGCCGAACTTGCCCACGGCGAAGTACAGCTCATCGGTCGTCGTCAGCCCCAGCTCGACGGCGTCCGCGCCTTGCTCCGTGATGCCACGCATCAACGCCTGGGCCAGCGCGGGCGACGAGACGCGCATGTCGCGTCCGATGGCCACCTGTGGCACGCGCAGGAACTGGACAAGGGCCCGGCCGATCAAGTAAGCTGTCTCGTCATTCAGCTCGGAGGGATAGACGCCGCGCACATCATAGGCCGCGAAGACGTCGGGATTGACATTGGAAACGTTGGCCATGCCGATTCACTGCTCCTCTCACGAATTCGTAGCTGCTCGCGCGCATCATCCGCGTCTGTCACGTGCCGCGGTCACGTGCTCTCTCGTGTTCGCTCGAGCTCGCTCGCAAAGCTCGTGCCGTACTCGAGCGGCGGCACGCCAAAGGCCGCGGCCACGGTGGCCCCCAGGTCCGCGAAGGTCGCGCGCGTGCCCAGATCGACGTCCGCGCGCACGGCGGGCCCGGCGCACAGCAGCGGCACACACTCGCGCGTGTGGTCGGTGCCACGATAGGTGGGGTCCACGCCGTGATCGCCGGTGACAAAGAGCGCATCGCGCGGCCCCAGCGCCGTCAGCGCGGTGGCCAGCCAGGCATCCACCGCCTCCAGCGCCCGGCCATAGCCCTGGGGATCGCGCCGGTGGCCCCAGAGTTGATCGCACTCCACCAGATTCACGAACAGCAGCCCCTTGAAGGGTTTGCCCAGCCACTCCAGTGTCGCCGCGCAGCCAGCGACGTTGGTCTCCGTGTGATTGGTGGCGCTGAGGCCCCGCCCGGCGAACAGATCCTCGATCTTGCCAATGCCGATCGTCGCATAGCCGGCATCGCGCAGGCGATCCAGCAGCGTCGGCCCGGGAGGCGGCAGCGAGAAATCGCGCCGGCGCGTCGTGCGCGTGAAGTGGCCCACTTCGCCCTCGAACGGGCGCGCGAATACCCGCCCGACAGCGTGCTCGCCGGTCAGCAGCCCACGGGCGATCTCACACAGATGATACAGTTCGGCCGGCGGGATGATGCGCTCGTGCGCGGCAAGCTGCAAGACGCTGTCCGCCGACGTATACAGAATGGGCCGGCCGGTACGCACATGCTCCTCGCCGAGCTCCTCGATGATGGCGGTGCCCGAAGCGGCCTTGTTGCCGAGCGTCTCGCGACCGATGGCGGCCTCGATACGCGCCACCAGATCGGGCGGAAAGCCGGCGGGATAGGTAGGTAGCGGCTGGTTCAGCACCACACCCGCCATCTCCCAGTGGCCCGTCGTGCTGTCCTTGCCGGCGGCCGCCTCCGCCATGCGCCCGAACCCACCGATGGGGTGCGCGGCGGGCGGCGTGCCCAGCACGGGGGTGATGTTGCCCAGCCCCATGCTGCCCAGCACCGGCAGTGCCAGCCCCCCCACGGCCCGCGCGCAGTGTTCGAGGCTGCTGGCCCCGGCATCGCCATAGGCGACGGCATCGGGCGCATCGCCTACGCCCACGCCATCCAGCACGATGATGACGGCGCGCTCAAGCGCTCGCATATGCTCCTCCTCCGTGCTCGACCCTGCGCAGCGCCATTATTCGACGCGCGCGCCACGCAGCCGGACATGTTGCGGCAACGGTTCGCCGATGAGCGGTAGCGCGTAGGCACGGAAGGCTTCCGTGACGCCGGTCGCCGTGCCATCCACATACGCCGCGGGCAGCAGCCGCTGCGTATTGGCGACGCCTGCCAGCGGCGCCAGGCCGGTCACACAGGCATACGCGGGCCCGGGCTGGCGCACCAGCGTCACCATCTGATCGGTAGCTCCGTCCACCGCCGCGCGCACCGCCGCGCGGCCGCAGCGATAGGCTTCGTCGCGATCCACCGTGGAGACGCAGGCCGAGGACATGCGTTGCAGATCACCCGGCTTGTCGAAGCGCGCGCGCAATCCCAACTCCTCGCGCACCAGTCCCACCAGTGCTTGCGCCGCGCCGCCCAGCAAATGATGACCGAAGGCATCGGTCCCCTGCTGGCCTACCTCGCCTAGTGCCTGGCCCGCCTCGTCGCGCACCGTCTCGGCCACCACGGCGACGACGAAGCCAAAGGCGCGATAGGCCGCTTCGACCGCCCTGAGGAACCGCGCGCGCGCGAAGGGGCGCTCGGGGAACAGGATCAGATGGGGCGCGTCTTCGGCGCGCTGCTTGCCCAGCGCCGCCGCCGCCGCCAGCCACCCCGCGTCGCGGCCCATGACTTCGATGATCTTGACGGGATAGTGGCTCGGCATCGCCGCCGTGCACAGCGCCGAGTCCATCGTCGCCAGCGCGATGAAGCGCGCCGCGCTGCCATAGCCGGGGCAGTGATCGGTCTCCGGCAGATCGTTGTCGATGGTCTTCGGCACGCAGATGACGCGCAGGTCGTCGCCCGCCGTGCTGGCGACTTGCGCGATGCGGTGCGCGGTATCCGCCGAATCGTTGCCGCCGATGTAGACGAAGTAGCGTATGCCCCGCTCGCGCAGCAGGCGCGCCACGCGCGCGGGATCATCGGGCAGCAACTTGTAGCGGCACGAGCCGAGTGCCGCCGATGGCGTTTGTAGCAACCC
>DASYGC010000066.1:0-2737 GCA_036000225.1 Ktedonobacterales bacterium
GAGCGTTGTATACGGTGCTCGCTACTGGCGGTCACGATCTCGAACTGGGCGGAGTATCCGGGTGGCTCCAGATTATTGTTGTCCTCGGCGTCTTCTTTGGCGTGGGATGGTGGGTCGCGCGGGAGACCGCGAATGTGACGCGGGGCGCTATGGCGGGCCTGGTGGTAGGCATGGTGGCCGCTGGGATCGTCGGTCTGACTGACCTGGTGCTGGCGGGAATCGCCCCCATCGCCTATGCTCACTTCGCCGGCTTCGACGAGCTGAGCAGGCAGCCAACGGCGCTGCTGGGGACCGTCTTCGCTGCGCTCCTGCTCAACCTGCTGCAGTATGCGATCTTCGGCGCCGCGCTCGGCGCGTTGGGTGGCCTGGCTGGCAGTGCGCTGGCAGACTGGCGTCGCCGGCCCGATCAGCTTTCCTCGCGCTGAGGATGCGGTTTCACGCGTTGATCCGCGCCGTCGCGGGTTGCCGGCGGTTGAAACCGCGACGGTTCCCTCTGGGGGCGTTCCGCCACGAGTTGCCGGCGGTTGAAACCGCGCCTAGAGGCGTTCCGCCACAAAGCCCGCCTGCGCGGGCTGCAGAGATTCGGTCTCACGCGTTGACCCGTGCCGCGTCTTCCAGCTCAGACAGCGCATCGGAGGCGGGAGTCAAGAAGGCGATTTCGGCGATGGTCCACCCAGCGCCAGACTCGCCCGCGCCGGCCTCCGTGGGCTCAGGAGGTGTGGCGAGCTCGCGCCGGAGCGTGAAGGTGCCCTGGAGTGACAGTTCCACCAGATTGCGGATGACGGTCAAGCCCATCCGGTCGCTCGCCTCCACCGCGAAGTCTGGCGGCAAACCCAGGCCATCATCCGCCACGCAGATCGTCGTCGTGCCGTCGTGCTCCTGCCCGCTGATGCGAATACGTCCATGCGCGCGACCCGCGAAGCCGTGCTCGATGGCATTGGCAATCAGTTCGTTGATGACGATCGCCAGCGTCGTCGCCTCCTCGCTGCGCAGGAGTACCGGGCACGGATCTACCTCAAATTTCAGGTGCAGGTTCGGGGGCATCAGGTGCGCCTGCACCACGCCCACGATCTTGCGCGCGATGACATCGACCGGCGCGACGCCGAAATGATCGCGCGAGAGTAGGTCGTGTATTTCGGCGATGCCGACGATGCGTTCGTAGATTTCCATCAACACGCGCTTGGCCTGGGGCGAGTCGACGCGGCGTTGGCGGATGTGCAGGATCGCTCCGACCTGCTGCAGATTATTCTTGACGCGGTGATGCATCTCTCGCATCAGCATGCTCTTGGTCTTGAGTCCCTCACGTGTCTGCTCGAACAGGCGGGCGTTGTCCATCGCCACCGCGGCCACATTGGCGAAGGTCACCACCAATCGCAGTTGATGGGAACTGAGGAGATAGCGCTGCGCGCTGTAGACGCACAGGGCCCCTTGTACGCCATGGGTGCTCACCAGCGGCACACACAGCACGGCGTGCTGATGCTCGATGGCTGCCGCTTGATGGTGGAAGAAACACCCCTCGTCGGTGCGCATGCAATCGAGCGCCAGACTCGGCTCGCCCGATCGGGCGGCGCGACCCGCGCAGCATTGTCCCACGGGCACGGTCGCGTTCTCCAGGCGCGCGTTCTCGAAGCCATACATCGCGACCGGTCGCAGGCGCTGGCTGACGCGATCGAGCTGGAAGATGATCGAGCGGTCGGCCTCGCTCAACTGCACCGCCTTCATCACGATCAGTTCGAGCACCTGCTTGAGCTCCAGCGTTGAGGCCACCAGCCCCGAAACACTCTGAATGGTGCTGAGTTCGTGGACCTTGCGGCGCAGGGTTTCATCGGTCTGCTCGTAGAGCCGCCCATTGCCGATGTTCATCGCGAGCTGGCCGGCGACGATCTCTAGAAAGGTCACATCGTCGGTGGTGAAGTCGTGCGCTGCCTCGGTCTGGACGTTGATTACCCCGACCAGCTTTTCCACGGTGAAGAAGATGATAGGCATCGAGAGCAGGCCGTGATAGGTCGTGGGATAGGCGGTGCTTTCCTCAGCATAGCGCGGATCGACGGTGGCATCGCGCAGCGTGAGCGGATGACCATGCTCGGCGACCGACCCGCTGTAGCCTTTGCCCAGCGCGAGGGTGAAGTGGGGGCCGGCACGCGGACGCGGGCCGTTGGTGGCCCGCAGGGTCAGATCGCGGCTCAGCTCGTCAAAGAGGAAAATCGAGCACAGGTCCGCGCGCATCTCTTCGGCAACCGCGCGCGCCGTCGTATCGAGCGTCTCGCTCAGGTCGAGAACCGAGTTGGCCGCGTTGTTGATACGCTGTAATGCCTGGAGATGACGATCCATCGAGTTGCCTCGTCGTCCACGTGCGGTGCGCCGGCGTTGGCGCGGACCGTCGGTGATTGCGCGCGCGACTTTCCGCGTACACAACTCAACGCGATTGTATCCAGCGCGAGATGCCGATGTCAAAGCCAATCCACTGGCGGCGGTGAGAAGGTGGTCCGGGAGTGGTTGCCACGCGGGGTGGCTGGCAGTACAATGGCGTCTGGCATGGGGCACCTTGCTTGGAGCACGGAGACGTGGAGGACGAAGCGATGCGGCCAGCGATAGACCTCACCCAGGGGCACTGGGACAAGCGCATCTATCCCGGGGTGGATGTGCGCGCGGTTGCCCGCGAAACGCGCGATCAACTGGCGCAGGCGCTCGGCACCCTCGGCGTGGAAGCGGAACACGTGCTCAGCATCGTCGCGCC
>DASYGC010000067.1:0-4433 GCA_036000225.1 Ktedonobacterales bacterium
GGCACCCGCTGCGGGATGCGCACGCGCGCCAGTGGCGCGGCGGCGACATCGCGCGCATCGAGGATCAGCAACTCCGAGACATCGTCGCGCTCGTCATACACGAAGGTCAGCAGATAGCCGTCGTCCTCGTCCTTCGCATCCGCGCGCGGCGCGAACGGCGCCTCGCTGCCATAGCGCCCCGCGCCGAACCAGTGTGTCGTGCTCTGACCGGTGACGGTATTATACTTCACCAGGCCATCGAACAACAGCGTGGGCCGCTCCGAGATGTGCACGTTGTAGGCATAGCGCGACGGTCGCCCCAGTTGCCAGGTGTTGATCGTCGGGAACTCGGTGTTCTCGTCGTCCAGCGGACCCTCGCGCACCGCACCCGTCTTCAGGTTGAAGCGCCAGCGATAGAGGTGCGCATCCAGGCGCAGGTAGGCCAGCATACGCTCCAGCGTGCCGCCCGTTTCGCCCTCGGGCGGACTGGGGCGCTTCACACGGCAGCCCTGCAGGATGATCTCATCGCCCTCCTCCCAGGCGTTGATCGTGTGGTAGAGATAGCACGGATTGGCCTCGAACCAGCGGATGCTCGCGCTGGCGCCGTAGCGCGGGATGATGCCAAAGCGGCTGGGCAGCTCGCGGTGGAACTCGATGCGATAGCGGCCCTGGCGCAGCGCCGCGGGATCGGCGAAGAGCGGCAGATCGAGCAGGATCGAATAGTGTTCGGTCACGGCCATATCGTGTGGCAGGCGCGGGCCGGGCAGATCAATCGGCACGCAGTGCGCCAACTTGCCATCCGCCGACGCCACCCCGTACGTCATGTACGGCGGGCGTTGCGCATAGTCGAAGAACATCATTTCGCCGGTGCGCTCGTCCACCTTGGCATGCGCGGAGACATTGTTGCGCAGCTTGCCGCCGAAGTCTTCGACCCCCTTCGTCTCCAGCGTGATGGGATCCAGCTTGTACGGCTTGCCCGCGAGATACCACAGCGCCAACAGCTGTGTATTGTGGAAGACCACATCCGTATTGCCCGTGTCCTTGATAGGCGCCTCCGGCGGATTGTTGCCCAGTGGCTCCAGCAGGCCGGTCCACACACTCTGGCCCGCCGCCTGCTCGCGCTCGAACGCCGACGTGCGGATCCAGCGGTTGCGATAGGTGACCTTGCCGTCGTGGATGTGGACGGCGTGCATCATGCCGTCGCCGTCGAACCAGTGATAGCGGCCGCTCATGACATAGCGCGGGTTGGGCCCGTTGCGCACGTAGACCCCATTCAGATCTGCGGGTAGCTCGCCGATGATCTCCAGATCCTCGGCGGTGATCTCCAGATCAACCGGTGTGTACATGCCCAACAAGTACGGATTCTGTTGCGTCTCCAGCGCGAAATGGACGATGTCGTTGCGTAGCGCCATGTGATCCAGCCTCCTGTCTCGCTCCAACTCGCGACCATCATGCTCTAGCGCGCTCTGTGCGCGCCGCGCCCCCCGTCGCGATGCGGACGAGGCGCCGCTTCGCCTCTGTTTGCCATCTCCTCGTCATCAGCTAGCTGAGCAGTCGCTCTGCTTCTGGCTCCCCTCGTCTCGTCGCGGCGGACAGGGAGGGGTCGTCGTACTCCGCGCGCAGTTCGCCCACCAACTCGGCCACGCTCTGCACCCGCTTGATCGCGCCCACCGCCTGGCCCGCCGACCAAATATCCTTCCACGGCCGCGCCGTGCCCTGTGGATCGCCGAAGTCGATGGTCTCGCGGGGCTTGAGCCGCTCGGGATCGAGTCCGGCGCGGCGAATGCTGGGCTTGAGCATATTGGCGTGCACGCCGGTGAACGCCGCCGTCGCGATCACATCCTCGGCCGTCGCCGCCACCAGCATCGCGCGGTACTCCACGCTGGCCAGACTCTCGTGCGTGGCGATCAGGCGGGTGCCCATGTAGACCAGATCAGCGCCCAGGGCCCGCGCCGCGCGAATGGCGCGCCCGTTGGCGATGCCGCCGGCCAGCACGATTGGCCCGTCCCAGAAGTCGCGCACGGCGGCGACGAACGCGAAGGGCGAGAGCATGCCGGTATGGCCTCCCGCGCCCGCGCACACCAGAATCAGCCCATCCACCCCCGCGCGCGCCGCCTTGGTGGCGTACGCGATGGAGTTGACATCGGCGAAGACCAGCCCGCCATAGTCGTGGATCGCCGCCACCACTGCCGCTGGACTGCCCAGCGCCGTGATCACGAGCGGCGGCCGATAGCGTCGCACCAGCTCCAACTCTTCGAGCAACCGCGGATACGAGCGATGTACCACCAGGTTGACCGCCCACGGCGCCGCGCCCGCGTCCTCGGCCAGCGCCCGCGTCATGCGCTCCATCCACGCGTCCAGCGCCTCCACGGTGCGCGCATTGGGAGCGGGGAACGACCCGATGATGCCCGCCCGGCACGCCGCGATCACCAGCTCGGGACCCGACACCAGAAACATCGGCGCCGCAATCACCGGCAGCGCGAGGTTGCGGGTAAGCGCGGTGAGCGCATCGCTGGCCATCGTATCCTCCGTCGTGTCAGTGGGCTCCCCCGCCGCTCTATCGCCCCACCCGATGCATGCCGACGAGCGATGCCCATATGCGTCGTGGCGACGCAACCCTATGGGTGTGCGCTCTGAGGCACATTATGGGGTACAGTTGGGAAGCTGTGAGAAGCCACGGATGCGCTCTCACTACCGAACTCACTTCCACTCGACGAGGAGACGCCCTATCTGACAACGCACCCGCCCTATCGCATGATAGGTCGCCATAGACGCAGTATACCCAGAGGCTGGCCACGATGCAAGATTCAGATACCACCAGCACCGCCGCTGACGCTGAACCCACCGCCAGCCGTTTGCTGCGCACCGCGGCGGCGCTCTTCCGCGAGAAGGGCTACGCAGGCACCAGCACCCGCGAACTGGCGGCGCGTCTGGGCATCCAGCAGCCCTCCCTCTATGCGCATATGGACAAGAAGGAGGACCTGCTCTACGCCGTCTGCGTAGACGCCTTGCGTCGCGTCAACAGCGCCGTCGAAACGGCGCTGGTCGCGCATGAGCTGCCAGCGTCTCCAGTGTCTCCAGCGCCAGCCGCGGGCGACGCCGCACGATCGGCGGGGATGCTCGTCGATTTGGCGCCTCTGGCGGCGACGCATGATGCCCCAGACCGCGCGCGTGCCGCGGCACTCGACCGGCTACGCGCGCTGATCGCCGAGCACCTGCGCGTGACACTGGCCGACCCAGACGCATTCGCCACCACGCTGATCGAACTGCGCGAGCTTTCAGCCGCCCGGCGCGCCGAGGTGCTGGCGCTGCAGGATGCCTATGCCGCGCTCGTGCGCCGCACCATCGCGGCGGCGCAGGCCGCCGGCGCCGTGCGCGCGGATATCGCGCCGCGCCACCTCACCCTGTCGCTGCTCAACCTGCTGAACTGGACGGTGTTCTGGTATCGCGCCGAGGGTGAACTGGCGCCTGCGCAGCTGGCGGCGCTGCTGGGAGATGTGTTTTTGCGGGGGGCGGAGGCGCCGGTCGAATCCCTGGCTGCCACTGAACCACCCGGTCGCTAGCCCAGATCGCCCAACGCCGCTCGTCATGGCATAAATGTTGCGGACTGCCGAGATTGTGGCTCGTAGGCGTCGTGCCTCAGCACTCTGTGAGTGGCGGGCCCCGGTTCAGAGCCTCGCGCTCGGAAAAGGAAGGGCGGCATGTCGAATCAGGACTACGGGCAACCAACTGGCAACCAGGGGCCGGATGGCCAGGATCAAGGGATCCAGCAGCAGAGCGGGCAGGATCAGTATAGCCAGCAGCAAGGCGGCGCACAGCAAGCATCTCAGGATCCGTACAGCCAGCAGCAGGGCAGTGGGCAGGATCCGTACAGCCAGCAGGGCAGTGGGCAGGATTCCTACAGCCAGCAGCAAGGCAGTGGGCAGCAAGGTGGCATGGCAGCGGACCCGAACACACCGCAACAGGACCAGTCGGGCGGTCTCACCGGGCAAGGCCAGACGGGCCAGCAGGACCAATCGGGCGGGTTGACCGGCTCGAATCCCTACAGCCCGCCGAACCAGCCTGGTAGTTTGACGGGCCAGGGGCAGCCTGCTGGTCAACCGGGACAGGACCTGTCTGGCGGCCTGACCGGCCAGGGCCAGCCGGGAGGTCAAGGGGGACAAGACTTGGCCGGTGGCCTGACGGGCCAGGGCCAACCGGGTGCTCAGCCGAACCTGTCCGGTGGCCTGACCGGCCAGGGGCCGTCTGGCGGTCAAACTGGTCAGGATCAGTTCGGGCCGGCACGCCAGCAGGCCGAAGGCCAGATCGATCAGGCCATTGATCAGTTCGCCAACCAGATTCCCGGTGGCCAGCAGTATGCCCAGCAAGCCAAAGACGCCGCATCCGGCGGTCTCGATAACCTCGAACAGGCGGCCCAGGACCGTTTGGGCGGCGCCAGCGGTGGTCTGGGTGGC
>DASYGC010000068.1:0-5638 GCA_036000225.1 Ktedonobacterales bacterium
TACATCAGGCGTCCGAAGGCGGCGAAATCCTCGCGCCGCAGCGCCGCCACCGCTTCCAGCACGCGCGCGTTCTCGCTGATGACGTGCCGCGCGCGCTGGCGATCCTCGCCGCTGAGCCGCGCCAGGTCTGCCAGCTGTGCGTCGCGCAGCAGTGGTACGCCGATGGTCGCCGCCGCGCGCGCGCAGGATTCTTGCAGCGCGTTGTAGACCGACTCGCGCAGTTCACGCTTGACATTGGTATTGCACACCAGCAGCGCCAACCCCGCCTTATCGAGCGCGACCGGCACCTGCTCAGACTCCAGCGAGCGGCAATCGAGCAGCAGTGCATGCTCGGCCTGGCACAGCAGCACGGCATACTGATCCATGATGCCGCTCTGGATGCCCACATAGCCGTGGTCGGCCGCCTGGCACAGCCGCGCCAGTTCGCGCCGGTCCACACCCAACTCGCCCAGCGCATCCAGCGCGAGCGCGGTGGCCGCCTCGATGGCCGCCGACGAGGACAGGCCGCCGCCCTGGGGCACCTCGCTGGCGAAGGCGGCGTGAAAGTCGGGCACGGCCCATCCGTGCTGGCGCATCGCCCACGCCACGCCGCGTGGGTAGTCCGCCCAGCTCTTGTCCGGAGGGCCATCCGCGCGGCTCGTCGCCGGCGCATCCAACGAAACCAGTTCGCCCGCGCCACGCCCCATCGCCACGGCCAGCCGCGGATCGATGGCACAGGGCAGCACGAAGCCACCAGAGTAGTCGGTATGCTCGCCGATCAGGTTGACGCGGCCCGGCGCGCTAGCCACCACCGCCGGCGCCGCGTGGAACCGGCGCTCGAACGCCTCGACGGCCCGCCGTTCGATCTGCCGCACCGTTATTCCTTCCCACGCCCCTGGCTGGACCGCGATTACTCGTGGAATGCATTCCACAGGTCCGGTCTACCACTCACGCCTGCCACCGGCGCACCTCTCGCCACTGCTCCGTACCCTTGGGATTCACCTATCCGAACCTGCTGCTGCGTCTGCTGTCAGCGTTGGCATGCCGCGAAAGAATTCATGCGCCCAGGCGAAGGTGCCGATGCCAGCATTACGCGCGAACAGGCGATCGGTCTCCATGTCGCCCACCATCAGCGACGCGCCGAGGTCGAGGCCCAACCGGTTGCGCGCCTCGAACGCCATGCCGGGGTTCGGCTTGCGCCAGTGGGCGTGGTGCCCAGGTGTGGTAAAGCGTGAGCGCGGATGGTAGGGGCTATACAGGATCAGATCGAACAGGCCGGGCGCCAGCTCATCCATGAGGTGCTGATTGATCTCCTCGACCTCAGCCTCCGTCAGCCACCCCAGTCCCACCGCGCCCTGGTTGGTCACGCCGACGATGGCGTAGCCCCGTTCGCGGTACGCGCGCAACCGCTCGACCACGCCCGGCAGCAGGCGCTGATCCCACGGCTCCAGTGGGTGGACGCGCCCGCTCAGCGTGTCGCGCACCGTGCCATCCAGATCGACGAAGAGCGCCGGGCGCGGATCAGTTCGAGTAGGTTCCGTCATCAACTCAGATCTTTGCGAATGGTGCGCTTGACGCGCGGGATTGCCCAGTCGGTGCGCAACCGGAAAGGTCACTGCCCAGTATAGCACCCACCACTGGCACATTCTCGTGCCCCCCTGGCGCCAGCCATCCCAGACGGACTCATGGCCCCCAGCGCGAGACGCGCCACCGCCCCGTCCCGGCATGCCGTCCTGGCTTCTTCGGCGCACTCGGCACACTCGGCGCACTCGGCACACTCTCCCGCGACACCATCCGCCGCGCCTGGATCGCCTGCAGCAGGATCGTCGCGATTACGGCAGAGACGATCACCTTCTGCCCGATTACCTGGATCTGCTCGCCCACAAGTGTCTCGTCCGACGGCCCGAAGGCCAGGAGCGCGATGTACGCCGCCAGCACCGCCGCGAAGCCGGCGAAGACCCACAGCAAGCGGCACGGCAGCCCCGGCGGCGCGGTGCGCTCCAGCGCGCGCAGCGCCGCGATCTCGAGCGCGACCGCCGCCAGGAACGACGGAAACGCCAACAGCTCGAAGGTGATGTGCTCCGGATAGGCCAGATCCCGCGGCGACAGCGCCACTCCGATGAAGCTCACGCAGGTGAGCGAGGCGGCCAGCGCAGCGCCGCGGCTGAGCCGAAGCGCGCGCGGCGCTGCGGCGCAGAATCGGGTGAAGGCCAGGAAGAACGCGCCCAGCGCCAGCGCGACGCTGACCAGCGCAACCATGAAGAGCAGCATCGCGGGGAGGTTAACCGCGCCAGAGCGCGCCCGGGTCAGCCCCAGATCGCTGAAGTAGTTCTCGAAGAAGCGGTACCCCCGCGAGGCATGGTCCGTGATCGTCCCACCAGGATAGACCAGCATCGCCACCGCCGTCAGGACGACGAAGAGGATGCAGGCGAGCGCGACGAGGTCAAAGACGTCCCGACTCCAGAAGCCGCTGGTCGAGGCGGGCGCCGCTGGCAAGGTGGACGAGGAGGTCGTTACCGACATGGTCATGGTATCTACCCAGCCTTCCCAATCTATCCCGTGTATGCCCGTTGCTGACGCGTTGACCGCTGGGTGGCCCGCTAGCGTTCGCTGATCTGCGCCACGTGCGCCGCGCGTGCTTGCGCCTGAATTGCCACGGGCGCCTGGCTGCCCATCCAACGATGAAGGCCGAGGACAGCGAGATGCAGTGCGGTGCAGATGACGCCTACGGCGAGCCCGAAATAGAGCAAGATTGCACGCGCGAAGATCATGACGAGTCCAGCCTTTCCTTCGAATTCTTCGCCGCCCTGGATCAGATCTCGTCAGAGGAAAGCGGCGGGTAATGCCGACCTACAGAGAGGGGCCAGAAATCCCCTGGTGTTTCGCAAGGGGATGAATGGCTAGGGTGATTCGCTGTTAGATGTCACGACACATAGGCTCCGGCGAGATGGGTAGTCGTCTCAGACGCGGGCTGAAGACACCGCTGCTAGTCGTGGTCCAAAGGGCGGGGTGGTGGGCGGGCAAGCATCGTGCCTGCCCGCCAAATCCCACCGGCTGAAACAGTCGCCGAAACGGAATTAGCAGGGTAGCTTCAGTGCCCGTGTTGCCCCCACCACCCACGCTGGCGGCTCGCCGCACGTCTCATCAGTGGTCCTCCGTAGGCGGCATTGCGCCTGCCAGCCAAATCCGCCGGCTGAATCCCTCACCAGACCAGGATGACCAGCGCGGCTCCGTAGGGGTGTCCGGTGGACGCCCGTGTTCTCACCCCACCACCCATCTCGCCATCCGCGCCATGTCTGATTGGCTGGTGTATGTGGAATAGCCAGGGGCGCGCGAGCGCGCGGGATATCAGCTGGCTCACCCCACCAGCCGCTTGACGGCGGCCACGATGTGGCGCGCGCTGATGCCCGCCGCATCCATCAGTTCATCGGGCTTGCCCGAGCCGGGCATCTTATGCACTGCCAGCTTCAGCACCCGCGGCAGCGCCGTGGCCGGCGCGTCCTCGGTGCCGGCGAAGGCATCCAGCACGGCATCGCCCAGGCCGCCCTCGAACCAGTGATCCTCCACGACCACGAGCTTGCCCCCTGTGTCGCGCGCGGCGGCCTGCAGCGTCGCGGCATCGATGGGCTTGACGCTGTAGGCGTCGATCACGCGCACGGTGATGCCCGCGGCCTTGAGCTGATCGTACGCCTTGAGCGACTCGTGGAGCGTGATGCCCGCGGCGATCACGGCCACCTGATCGTGCTCCGAGCTGCGCACGACGCGGCTGCCCCCGATGGGAAACCGCTCGTCAGGGGCATAAATCACGGCGGTCTTCTCGCGCGTGGTGCGCAGGTAAACGATGCCCGTGCGGTCGGCCATCTCCGCCATCAGTTGCGCGGTCTGGTTGGCGTCAGAGGGATAGAGCACCGTGCTGCCGCACACCGCGCGCATCATCGCCAGATCTTCGAGCGCCATCTGCGAAGGCCCATCCTCGCCAATGCTCACCCCCGCATGCGAGCCACACAGCTTGATATTCGCCTGTGAGATGGCCGCCATGCGAATGAAATCGTAGGCGCGCGAGAGGAAGGCGGCGAAGGTGGAGGCGAAGGGGTTGTAGCGCCGCACCTGCAGGCCAATCGCCGACGACACCAGTTGCTGCTCGGCGATGTATTGCTCGAAGTAGCGTTCTGGGAAGGCGTGGGCGAACGTCTCGGCGAAGGTGCTATTGCTGACCTCGCCATCCAGGCCCACGATGTCGGCGCGCGCGGCCCCCAGCGCCTTGAGCGCGTCGCCATAGGCATTGCGCGTGGCCGCCGTGCTGCCCTGCTCGTAGCGCGGCAGGCTGAGCGGCCCCGCGACGCTGATCTTGGCGGGCTGGCCCGGTTCCGGCTTATGCACATCCACGATGATGTGGCGTTCGCCGCCCAGTTCCGCAATCGCCGTCGCGGCCATCTCGGGAGGCAGCGCCTTGCCATGCCAGCCATTCTGGTTCTCGATGGCGGCGAAACCCTTGCCCTTGATGGTCTGCGCCACGATCAGGGTGGGCCGGTCGGTCTGGCTCTGCGCCTCGGCGTAGGCCTGGTCAATCGCGGCCAGATCGTGGCCATCAATCTCGATCGTGTGGCAGCCAAACGCCTTGCCGCGCGCGGCGTACTCGGCGCGATTCCAGCCCCACTCCGTCTCGCCACGCTGGCCCAGCCGGTTCATATCGAGGATCGCCACCAGATTGTTGAGATGGTAGAAGCCGGCCTTGTCGAAGGCCTCCCAGATGGAGCCCTCCGCCACCTCGCTATCGCCCAGCAGCACCCAGACGTGGTACGGCAGCTTATCCAGGTATTTGCCAGCCAGCCCCACGCCGACGGCAATCGGCAGCCCCTGGCCCAGCGAGCCGGTGGCGACATCCACCCACGGCAGAATCGGCGTCGGGTGGCCTTCGAGCCGGCTGCCGAACTGACGCAGCGTCATGAATTCGGTGTCGCTGATGGCGCCGGCCGCCTTGAACATGGAATATAGCAGCGGCGAGGCGTGCCCTTTGGAGAAGATCAGGTGATCGTTCACCGGCTGGTGTGGATTGTCGAAGTCGTAGCGCAGGTACTTGCTCAGCAGCACGGCCATCAGATCAGCCGCGGACATCGAAGAGGTGGGATGCCCCGATCCGGCTTTGGTGGTACAGCGGATGCTATCCACGCGCAGTTGTTGCGCCAGGTCGTGCCAGGCCGTTGTCGTGTCAGAGGTCATGGACGTGCTGCCTTTCTCATGAACGTGTCTGAACGTCGGGGCGTACGGGTTCTTTAGTGACTGGTCATGCGGTACGCTCTCCGCGTGCGCTGGCGTACGGGTCCTTCGTGACCGGTCATGCGGTGTACCCGTGACCCGATCGCGAAGTCCCTACTCAGCGGCGCTGGCCAGTGTCCGCGCGACGATACCCAGCAGATCGGAGGCCAGCTTCGAGTTCGCGATCACCCGCGTGGCGCCCGCCGCGCGTGCCCGCTCCTGCGTTGCCAGATCAACATGCGAGCCATAGGCGATGATCGGTACCCCGGCGGCCCGCGCCAGCGCGATGATCCGCGCATAGTCTACGCCACGCGCCGCGGTGTTCACCAGCGCGATCCGCGGCCGCTCGCCGGTCAGCGCGCTGGCGAACTCGCCCTCATTGCGCGCGACCCGCGTGCGATAG
>DASYGC010000069.1:0-4355 GCA_036000225.1 Ktedonobacterales bacterium
CCAAGCTGAGCAAAAAGCGCGACAAAGCTGGCGCCGAACGCAAAGCCGACGATGTTTCTCGGTGTAATCAAGATACCACTGTTGCTGCCGCCCACCGCATTAAAGATGAGGAAGACGACGCTCACACCGAGCAAACTGAGCGCGATGACCATGAAGCCCGATACGGCACCGCCTCGTAGCGACACCATGAGCGCGTCGCCCAGGCCACGTCGCGCCGCGCTGGCCGTTCGAATGTTGGAACGCACGGCCACCTGCATGCCGATGTAGCCGGCCAACCCCGAACAAAACGCACCGATCGCAAACGAAATGGCCGTCTCGATGGCGGTCTGCACCGGATTGGTCTTACTGAATGCCGCGAGGAGTCCACCCAGGACGATTGCTACCACCACCGCCAGAATGGTTATGGTGCGGTACTGGCGCTTGAGATAAGCCTGCGCGCCGGTGAAGATCGCATCGGAGATCTTGCGCATCTGCGGCGTGCCGGTGTCGTTGCCAAGGACCCATTGCGCTAGCAGGATCGCGAAAACGATCCCCGCAACACTGGTGCCAATGGGTACAGCGAGCCACCACATCGTATTCACTACTGTCTTTGCCCTCCATAGTGTCAGTCAATGCTCGACAACGCCGCGCTGCGTTGAGGCAGGGCCGCGCCAATGCGCCATCGGCCTACTGCCTCGCATTTACCACCGGAAGGGAATGCTTCGCGCTCGGCCGGGGAAAGACAGTGACCGGCGCACCTGCGGAAGCGTTCGCCTGGGGTTACCTGGGCAACGCGGAAAACCGCCCACGTGCCATGCGGGTAGTCTCAGACGCCCACACGTCGGAACGAGTGTAGCATAGCGCGGGAGCCGTTGACAAGTCGCAAAACACCAACCAGGCTGCCCGAATCACGCATTGGAGCGGGTTGACTCGCCGCACTCACCTGCGAGGCAACACGTCGCCTCCAGTCAGGCAGCTTGCTCATGGGCGACTACACCGTATGAGCGACAAACTCAATCAAGGTGCTCAAGCAGGCGTGAGGCTCGCTGTCGATGGTCGTGGGTCCGGTACATGCGCCAAGTAACGCCTGGGCGCGCTCACACTGCTCGTTGAGGACAGAGCGCACGCGAGCTTGTGCGCCAGTGCGTTCCAAAATGGCGAGCGCAAGTGTAACCTGCTGGTCGCTTGCGGGGCCATCCGCGGCGTACAGTCCAAGCAGCATTTCTCGGTCAGCGATGGTGGCGTGTTCAAGCGCATGAATGACCGGCAGGCTCATTTTCTTGCGACGTAGGTCGCCAGCCTGCGACTTTCCGAGTTGCGCGAAATTCGCCCAGATACCCAACAGGTCATCGCGCAACTGAAAGGCCATGCCCAGCGCGCGACCGAACTCGCCCAGTTGGTGAGCCAGTGTGTCGTCGGCGCCACCCACTCTGGCGCCCATCTCGAGGGCGCAGGCCATCAGAGCCGCGGTCTTGCGTTCGATCATGGTGAGATACATCGTCACCGAGATCTCCTGGCGTCCCTCGAAAGTCATGTCCAAGTGTTGGCCTTCACAGAGGCGCAGACAGGTGTTATCCAGCAGCCGTGCCAAAGTGGCGACCAGCGACGGAGCGGTGCCTTGATCGAGCAGTCCCAGCAAAGTGAGACGTGCCAGAGAGAACATACCGTCGCCCGTATTGATCGCCTGCGACACTCCCCAGACACGCCAGAGTGTCGGGCGGTGGCGGCGCTCTTCGTCACGGTCTTCGATGTCGTCGTGGACCAGCGAGAAATTGTGTACGATTTCTACCGCGCAGGCGGCGGTCAACGCGCGTGCCATGGCTTGCCCGTATTCCGACGGCGACCGCCCAGCTATGCCGCACGCCAGCTCGCACGCGATCAGCAGCAGCGTGGGCCGCATGAGCTTTCCGGCATTCGCGTCGGTCTCGCGCAGGTCCGCGCGAACCCAACCAAAGTGGTAGGCCATTTGGCCATAAAATGAATCGAGCAGTGGGCGTATCTCTGAATCGGTTACAGCATGTACACGAGCCTGGTCAACCGCTTCCCGAAGGCTGGCACTGATCGCGTCGCGGTGACGCGCCAGCACCGCCGCGACGCGACTGTCAAGCTCAGAATCGGCATCCGGTGCTCGATGACGGCGTTGGTCCCCAGGATGAGACGCAGTGGGCACATGGGCCTCCCGAGTCAGGTGAATGCGACCGCTATGACGCACGGTCCTCCGCGAGTAGTTGGCATTAGCGGTGGAACAGGAAGAATGCCGCGGCACCGGCACTGAGCAAACCGACAGCCCACCAGGTGGTACCGATGAGACCACCAAGGCGGCGAACCGGCGCGCAGAGGGCACAATAGCGAATCGTCAAATGGTAGCGGTTGCCGCGCAGGCCCTCGCGGTCGATTTTCACGATCTCATCGCGCAGGCGCGTATGCGTCTCGGGACAGATATAGCGGCCACAGCCAGCACATTTCCGGGAGTCAACATAATGCGCGAACATCGCGGCCGACCACTGCTGCGGGTTTACTGGAGCAGCGCACACATAGCAGATTCGTTCGGGTGCTTCGGTGGCGAGCCGGTTCGCGCACGGGTCGTGGAGTTCGAGAGGGAAGTGTTCCAGGCAAAGACTGTGACGACAGGTGGGGCACCTTCCAGCTGCCTGGAGTTCACATTCGAAGCAGGAATCGGTCACATAGGTGGTGGAGGCTGGCACCGACAGGTCTCTCTTTCCGCGTGTCCACTTGGGGCGAGTATAGCACCCTGGTGTCTGTGCGGTCAACGCGTGTTATAGTGCGGTTGGCTACAAGGTACCAATGGTCGTCAGATACAGGTGATTTGCGTACGATTGAATGGAAGCGGCAACCGACGAGCGAATTCGAACAGAGCGTCTGAGGTGAGTGAGATGGCCAAGCGTTTGATCGCGCCTTCCCTGTGGGCAGACTGGAAACCTTTTTGACTGGGCGTCACCAAGCCCCACCACTTCACGGAAATTTTCAAGACGGCCTGGGACAACCGAAAACATCCACTGTATGCCTGGCGAATCCTCAACAAGGGAGTCTGCGATGGGTGTGCGCTGGGAACCACCGGAATGAGAGACTGGACGATCGATAGCATCCATCTGTGCACCGTTCGCTTGAATCTGCTAAAGCTCAATACCATGGATGCGATGCCATGGCAGCGCCTGCGTGATGACCTCAAAGGTCTGAAGGCGCTTAGCAGCGCACAGCTGCGCGACCTGGGCCGGCTTCCCTTCCCCATGGTGCGCCGGCACGGCGACGGTAAATTTCAGCGGATCGCCTGGGACGACGCGCTCGACCTCATTGCGAAGCGCATGCGCAAGGCGCCGCCTGAGCGCATCGCATTCTACCTGACCTCGCGCGGATTGACTAACGAAGTCTATTACGTGGCCCAAAAGGCGGCACGGTTCATCGGTACCAATCACATCGACAATGCGGCGCGCGTCTGCCACTCACCCAGTACGGTCGGGCTGACGCAGACAGTGGGCGTGGGGGCGTCGTCGGTTTCGTACCGGGATTGGATCGGAACCGACCTGATGGTGTTTATTGGAAGTGACATCGCGAACAACCAGCCAGTGACGACCAAGTATTTGTATGAGGCAAAAAAGCATGGCGGCACACGCGTCCCGGTGGTAAATCCGTACCGTGAGCCAGGCATGGTCAAATACTGGGTGCCGTCCTCGCCCGAAAGCGCGCTGATGGGCACCAAGCTGATGGACGAGTTCTACCAGATCCACACCGGCGGCGATATCGCCTTCCTCAACGGCGTGCTCAAATGGCTCATCGAGCGGGATTGGGTGGACCACGACTTCATCGCGGCGCACACCACTGGCTGGGACGCCCTCGTCGCCGCCCTGGCCGCGCAAGACTGGGAGACGCTGGAGCGCTTCAGCGGCAGCGCCCGCGCCGAGATGGAGCGCTTCGCCGAATCCATCCATGCGGCGCGCCGCGGCATCTTCGTTTGGAGCATGGGCATCACCCAGCATCCCTTTGGCACCGACAACGTGCGCGCCATCGTCAATCTGGCGCTCTCGCAGGGCTGGCTCGGCAAGCCGGGCTGCGGCGTCGTGCCGATCCGCGGCCACAGCGGCGTGCAGGGCGGCGCGGAGGTGGGCGCTGTGCCCAACACGCTGCCAGGCGGCGCGCCCGTCAACGCCGAGAACTGCGCCAAGTTCGGCCAGATGTGGGGCTTCGCGGTGCCCACCTGGGGTGGCCTCAAGGCCGTGCAGATGATTGACGCCGCCTACGATGGCCTGCTGGATGTGCTCTATTGCAGCGGCGGCAACTTCCTTGAGGTGCTGCCGGACCCAGCGTATGTAGCGGAGGCGCTGGCGAAGGTGCCCGTGCGGGTGCATCAGGACATCTAC
>DASYGC010000070.1:0-2243 GCA_036000225.1 Ktedonobacterales bacterium
TGCGCCCGGTGCGCCCTATGCGGTGCGTGAAGAGGTCCGCTGATTCGGGCAGCTCGAAGTTGATCACCTGCTCGATGTCGAGCACATCCAGACCGCGTGCGGCGACATTGGTCGCCAGCAGAATGCGCGTGTTGCCAGAACGGAAATCCGCCATCACGCGATCGCGCGCATTCTGGCTCATGTTGCCCTGCAGCGCGGCTACGGGATAGCCCAACGCCTCGAAGCGTTTGGCCACGCGTTTCACGCCGTGTTTGGTACGCCCGAAGACCAGCGTCGTGCCACCGGCATCCTGGCGCCGATCCAGCAAGGCGCGTAGGGCATCCATGCGGCTCTCCTCGGGCACGAGATAGACAATCTGGTCGATCGCCGGTGTGGCGTTGCCGCCTGGTCCCGCGGTGCTGACGCGCACCGGATTGCGCAGGTATTTGTTGGCGATGGCGATGGTCCATTCGGGCATCGTCGCCGAGAAGAGCATTGTCTGGCGTGTGGATGGCGTACGTGACAGGATGCGCTCGACATCAGGCGCGAAGCCCGCATCCAGCATCTGGTCGGCTTCGTCGAGTACCACCACACGCAACTGGCGCAGATCGAGCGAGCCCTGGCGGATATGATCCAGCACACGCCCTGGGGCGCCTACGGCGATCTGCGCGCCGGCCGCGAGCGCCTGCTTCTGCGGCACGATGGAGAGTCCACCGACCAGCAGCGCCACCTTCAGTCCACGACCCGCGTCCAACTCACGCAGGACGCCACCCACCTGGTTCGCCAGCTCACGGGTGGGAACGATGATCAGCGCCTGCACCGCGCGCAGACGGGGGTCCAGGCGTTCCACTATGGGCAGGCCAAACGCGATGGTCTTGCCCGAGCCGGTGCGCGATTGTCCTACGACATCGCGCCCTTCGAGCAGGGCGGGGATGCTGGCGGCCTGGATCGGTGTGGGCGTGGCGATGCCCAGCGCCGCCAGTGCCGCTACCGAGCGTGCTGTGATAGAAAATTGGGTGAAGGTGGACGCGTTAGTCTGTCCCCCGCTTGAGCTGGCCGCGCCAGCTACTGCCTGGGAAGTCTCAAGAACCATGCTGTGTGTTGTTCCTCTCAGCTCTGAAGGAGATCCTCGGGAGATCCCGCGTCCACGCGTGCACGTGGTACGAGCGATCTCAGGTCCGTCGTCTTCAGGGAGGAGCACGCAGCCGGGCAAACAAGTGGCCCACCGCGCCGAACTGGCAGGTGGGCCGTTGCACGAGTCTCAACCAAGGACAACGGCAGTCCAGCCGTGCATAGCGCACGTGGCCGAACATGAGTCATAAATCTACCTGCTGGCATTATAGCCCACGGACAGCCAGCTCGTCAAATGCGCTGGGACCGCGATGAATCACCGCATGCACTGGGCGCGGCGTGGTAGCTTCTATTGCGACGACCTCGCGTGAGTCGCTTGGATGGGCGACACTAACGCGCATGTTCTGCCGCGGCGTCGCGAACATGCGCACAATGGGTTCGTAGAGCCGTGAGGCAAAATGCCAGCAATGAACGACCGGCGAGTTCCCCCTGCGCCCTCCAGCGCACGGGTGTGGCTGACCCTGCTGTTGTGCTGGGTGGTGGGCATCAATTTGCGCACGGTGATTCTGGGCGTGCCACCGGTGCTGCCGCTGATCCAGCACGATCTGCGCCTGAGCAACACGTTGATCGGACTGCTCAGCTCGTTGCCTGTGCTGTGCATGGGAGTACTGGCCATTCCCGCGGCCCGGCTGGCCGCGCGCCTGGGTGGGCGAGTCGCCGTGGCGCTGGGACTTGGCCTACTTGCGGCGGGTGCTTTCCTGCGCGCGGTGCCGGCGACGGCACTGGCGGTGTTTGGCTTCACGCTGGTGCTGAGCATCGGCATTACGATCGCCCAGACGACGCTGCCAGTGCTCGTGCGCCAGTGGTTCCCCGAACGCATTGGGCTGGCCTCCGCCGTCTACAGCAATGGGCTCGTGATCGGCGAGACGCTAGCCGTGGCGGTGACCGGACCGGTGTTCTTGCGCGGCTTCGGCGCCGACGCGTGGCCGGCCACGTTCTTGCTCTGGAGCCTACCAGTGGCGCTGGTGCTGGGCTGCTGGCTGGTCTTCGCTCCACCCGCGCCTCCCCTGGGATTCGCCGCGGCGCCGACTGCCTCAGCGTCAGCGCCAGGCGAGATACCCGCCACCGGCGTACGCGCCGAAACGCCGCTGCCCGCGTGGCACCTTGGTCTCTTGCTCGGTTCAGGGAGCCTG
>DASYGC010000071.1:0-4615 GCA_036000225.1 Ktedonobacterales bacterium
ATCGGGGTGTCACTACCCGTGGTATGGGTTTGAGCCTGCCCAACTGCCAGGGTGCAACGACCAGCCGCTGTGCGACGCGGTGAGCGGCAGGGCACGAGCGACGGGTGGTAGGATGTGGCGGTGGCCTGAGGCAGTTCCCACGCGGCTCAGGCCGATGGGGCGCGTTTCATGGCGTGTCGGCTGCGTCGCGCGTTGGCTGAACGGGTACGCGATGCCGTCGGCTAGTCGCACGCGGCGCAGGAGAAGGGGGATCGCGTATATGCGGATGGAAGTGACCTGCCGCTGCGGATGGCGCACGCGCGGCTCCAGGTCTGAAGTCATCAGGGCGGTGCAAGCGCACGCGCGGTCGGCGCACCACCTCGAAGTCAGCCCGAAAGAGATTTGAGCGACCTGGCGCGTCGTGGAGCACGAGCCTGCCGCTGGTGGCGAGTACCATGGCCAGTAAGGAGCGGCAGGCCGGTGGGCGCCGCGGGCAGCGGTCGCGCGGCGACGCGGCTATGCCTGCCGTGGCGCCCATCGTTGAGCGGCTGGGCCCGCCGATCTCGTCGGTGGGGTGGTCGCCGGATCTGGTGGCCCAGACGCTTGAGATTCTGGCAGTGGAACTGCGCGCTGGCGAGCTGCGCTGGTTCAAGCCGGTGCACGCTGACTCGCTGCGGGTTGGCCTGCCGCGCGGGACACAACCTGGCGACTGTGTGCTCGATGTGCTGGGCTGGTACCCGATGCGGCCGCGTGTGGTGCATTCGACGTCATGGCGCTACGAAGCAGGAGGCGTGATCCTCACCTATATCACCGTCGTCGAGGTACACGCACCGATGCCGCCCGACTCGCTGGTCACGCTGCCGATCGCACGTGCCGAGCTCGTGCGCGGCGGGGCGATGGCGCCCCCACCAGCCATAGGTGTTGAAGCCGTGCTGGAACACGCCCTTCGTCATCTCTCATGGTTGGTGCGCGACGACCAGGCGATCGCGACGGCGCTCCATGGCTGGAGTGGCACGCTGCGTGAATACCAGCCAGAGCCATTCCGGGAGCTCGGCTAAACGCCCCGAAGCACTCAAGCCCCTGCTCCGCATGTCGCCATGTGCACGTCAGGCGGGACTTGGCACGATGGTCCGGTTTGCGCGCGGTGGCGCGCCAGGGACAGTCATGCTGTGTGCCGCGTGTGCGGTTGCCGTTCGTAAGCTGCGATGGCGTCAAGGATGCCCTGGCGTTTACGATAGACGCGGTAGAGGTCCTGCCGGGCTTCTTCCAGCCGTTGCGGGTCGTTCTGACTGGCGAAGAGCGTGGCCGCGCGCGCGGCCACGATCGCGTTGAAGCGGGCGAGCCCCGCGCGATACCCGGCAAGTTCCTCGCCGTTGGCGATCGGTGGTTGTTCGTCTCGCATCAGTGTATCCCTCCATTTCCTTATCGCTAGACAGTGAGAAGTACCACCCCTCGCGCCTGACCAGAGCGATCGGTTGAGAAGAACGCGATCCAGCGCTCGAAAGCAGGCGGTGTCGTTTCTACGAACACCTCCAACATCGTCAGATTGACTCCCTCAAGTTGCAGCCTCTGGAGCGTCATTGTCTCATTGGCGCCGCTCGAGAGGAGCCCCAGATCTACATCCTGTGGTTCGGCTTTTCCGGTGAGGTAACTGCCATCAATGACAATGTTGGTACCGAGTGCCAGTCGTCTGACGACTTCAACGAACTGGTCGAGCGCGGCATTGAGAGCCTGCCGCCTGGTGGTTGTCGCTGGAAACTCGGTGAACAGTTCGCTTAGCACCGCAATATGATGTTCTCCAGGTGGTAAGGTACCATCTGGCAGTCGGTGCGTAAGAGTCATGCTCACCCTCTCCTCTCCTCCCCCGTATACACAGCGCTCTTGCGTGTATGCGGGCCAGCACCATTCACCCATCTGAGAGGAACAAGCGCATGGACGAACCCGCCGACCAACTTTCGTCAGGCGCTGGCCGCCGTCAGCGTGCCAGCCGCTGTACACGAGCGCATCGAGCGGCTGCTGCGCGACAAGGCCAGCGGGACTGAACTTGGGCTGAGCGCGCCCGACCCCATGCTCAACGCCTTCATCGACCAGGAACTGGCCCGCCTGGCCCGCTCGCCCGCGATGGCGCGCCGCGGCCAATGGAACACGGCGCGGCTGGATGCCATCCTGGCCGGCGTGCTGGCGGAGATTACGCCTGATAGCGGATAATGCGATTGCCTCGTCTCACCGCTGAGCGTCCTGTCACGTAGTTGGTTGTCAGGTCAAGACGACCCAGCTTCAGCAATGAGCAATGGAACGGAGTGGGAACGGTGAATGGCGACGCGAAGGGTGCGGCGGATGTGATCATCGTCGGCGCCGGGCTCGCCGGCCTCGTCGCCGCGTCGGAGCTCGCCGACGCCGGCAAACGCGTGCTGCTGCTCGATCAGGAACCAGAACAGAGCCTGGGCGGTCAGGCGTTCTGGTCCTTTGGCGGTCTCTTTCTCATTGATTCACCAGAGCAACGGCGCATGGGCATTCGCGACTCCTATGCGTTGGCGCTCGAAGACTGGCTGGACACGGCGGGGTTTGATCGGGAGGAAGACGCCTGGCCGCGCCGCTGGGCTGAGGCCTATGTCGCCTTCGCCGCTGGCGAGAAGCGCTCCTGGCTGCATGCCCAGGGCGTGCGCTTCTTCCCGATTGTCGGCTGGGCCGAGCGCGGCGGCTATGGCGCGATCGGCCACGGCAATTCGGTGCCGCGCTTTCATGTCACCTGGGGCACGGGTCCTGGCGTGGTGGCGCCATTCGCGCGTCGCGTGCGCCGGGCGGTCAAGCGCGGCCTGATTACGCTGAAATTCCGCCACCGGGTCAATGCGCTGACACTCACGGGCGGTGTGGTGGATGGCGTACAGGGCGACGTGCTCGAACCCAGCGCGGTGGCGCGCGGCGTGCCCAGCTCGCGTGTCGTCGTGGGCACGTTCGCCTTCACGGCGCAGGCAGTGATCGTCACCTCCGGCGGCATCGGCGCCAACCACGACCTCGTGCGCCAGAATTGGCCGCAACGCCTGGGCGCGGCGCCCAAACACCTGCTCACCGGCGTGCCCGACTACGTCGACGGGCGTATGCTCGCCATCACCGAGGCGGCTGGTGGCACCATCATCAACCGCGACCGCATGTGGCACTATACCGAGGGCATCCAGAACTGGAATCCGATCTGGACTGGCCACGGCATCCGCATCCTGCCGGGGCCGTCGTCGCTGTGGCTGGATGCGCGCGGCCAGCGCCTGCCCGTGCCGCTCTTTCCCGGCTTCGACACGCTGGGCACGCTGGCGCACATCATGACGACGGGCTACGACTACACCTGGTTTGTGCTCACGCAGCGCATCATCGAGCGCGAATTCGCGCTCTCCGGCTCAGAACAGAATCCCGATCTGACCAACAAGAGCGTGCTCGGCGTACTTGGCAGGATCGGGCATGGCGCGCCGGCGCCGGTGGAGGCCTTCAAGCGGCACGGCGTGGACTTCGTCGTCGCGCGCAACCTGGCCGACCTCGTGCGCGGCATGAATGCGCTGACCGACGAGCCGCTGCTTGACCTGGCCGGCCTGGAGCACGAGATCGTCGCGCGCGACCGCCAGCTCGACAATCCTTTTGGCAAGGATATGCAGATCACCGCCATCCGTGGCGCGCGCCAGTACCGTGGCGACAAGCTGGTGCGCGTGGCCACGCCGCACAAGTTGCTCGATCCACAGGCCGGACCGTTGATCGCGGTGCGCCTGCGCATCCTCACACGCAAGACGTTGGGTGGCCTGCAAACCGACCTCTCCAGTCGCGTGCTGGGGGCCGACGGCCAGCCGGTGCCCGGACTGTACGCGGCAGGCGAAGTCGCGGGCTTCGGCGGTGGCGGCATGCACGGCTATCGCGCGCTCGAAGGTACCTTCCTCGGCGGCTGCATCTTCTCGGGTCGCACCGCCGGGCGCGCCGTGGCGCAAAGCCTGGCCTGACCGATCAGATGCGGTTCGGGTGAAATCGTGGCCCATCACCGGGCCCAGAGCGACGCTGCGCCACACCCGTGCGCCACGACGGAGATAACGAGGCCAGAGCGCACACCCGTGCGCGACTACGGAGCGCAATTGGTCACCCGTGCGCCGTATTCAGATGCTCACCCGCGCCGCCGCGTACTCGATCAGCAGGCGCACACGCTCGCCGAAGACGGCGAAGCGCTCGTCTTGCGTCTGGCCGCGCTTCCAGCGCGCGTAGATCTGCTGGATGATGACGGCCAGCTTGAAGGTGGCGAAGGTCATGTAGAAGTCCATGCCTGAGAGGTCGCGCCCGCTGCGCTCGGCATAGCGTTGCATGAACTGGCGGCGGTTGAGGAAGCCGGGCAGCGTCGTCACCGTCGGCAGTACGTGGCGCAGCTCCTCCGGGTCGTCGGGGTCGATCCAGTAGCCAAGGCAGACGCCCAGATCGAAGAGCGGATCGCCGATGGTCGTCATCTCCCAGTCGAGCACACCCGTTACGTGGGCGAGGTCGGCGCGATCGAGCAGCAGGTTGTTGAGCTTGAAGTCGTTGTGCACGATGGTAGCGGCGGGGCTGGCCGGGACGTGTTCGCTGAGCCATTGCATCAGCGGCGTGGCCTGTGCAATCTCCTCGGTGCGCGCGC
>DASYGC010000072.1:0-7342 GCA_036000225.1 Ktedonobacterales bacterium
TCTTTTCCTATCCCGGTATCGGCTATGCGCTGTTCCAGGCCATCCAGAGCCAGGACTACGCGCTGGCCGATGGCATCCTGCTGCTGGTGATCGTCGCCACCATCGTGATGAATTTGCTGGTGGACCTACTCTATACCGTGCTCGATCCGCGCGTGCGCCAGCAAAGGAGCGCCTAGCGTGAGCCAATCGCCGCTTGTCCCGGTGTCGCCCGTGCCACCTACGCCCGACCACGCTGGCAGCGCACGTGCCGCGCATGATCCGCGCCCGGCGGCGCGCCCGCGGTCGCCGCTGGCGGCGCTGGCGCGTGGCGCATGGCGCATGGCGACACTCAACGGCAAGGTGATGACCGGCAGCGCCATCGTCACCGTGTTCGTGCTCGTGGCGATCTTTGGGCCGCTGCTCATCCATCAGAATCCGCTGCTCTACACCCACACGCTCGTCCAGCCGCCCTCGGCGGCGCACTGGCTGGGGACCAACCAGGGTGGCCAGGATGTCTTCGCCCAGTTGGTGGTCGGCACCCGCACCTCGCTGGTGTGGGCCTTTGCCACGGGCCTGCTCGTGCTGCTGATCTCCGTGACCGTGGGCCTGGTCAGCGGCTATTTTGGCGGCGTCGTGGACGATGTGCTTTCGTTGATCACCAACGTCTTTCTGATCATTCCGGGCTTTCCGCTGGCGATTATCGCCGTGCAGTACTTCAGCCGCACGACGCTGACGATCGCGCTGGTGGTGGCACTGACCAACTGGCCGTGGGGGGCGCGCGTGCTGCGCGCGCAGACGCTCTCGATGCGCAATCGCGAGTTTGTCACCGCGGCGCGGGCCACCGGTGAGGTCGCCTGGCGCACCATTTTCTGCGAGATCTTGCCCAATCAGATCTCGATTGTAGCGGCCAGCTTCATCACGACCACCATCCAGGTGCTGCTGGCCGTGGCCGGGCTGGAGTTTTTGGGCTTTGGCAACACCACGACGGTCAGTTGGGGCAACATGCTCTATGCCGCCTACAATGGCAGTGGCTTGCTGCTGGGCGCGTGGTGGTGGTTCGCGCCTCCAGGTCTTTGCATCGCCCTGCTCGGCGCGGGTCTGGCGCTGCTGAACTTTGGCATTGACGAACTGGCCGATCCGCGCCTGCGGCAGAAGGGGCGGCGCGCGCGATTCGCCGCGCGGGCGGGCGCGCTGGGGAGGCTGTGGCAGGGGCGCAACGCACGGGCGCGGGGCGCGCCGGGGCACGAGAAGGTCGCTGACGTATGACGACAAACCAACCGCTGCTCGAAGTCAACCACCTGGCGGTGGACTACCTGAGTGAGGGCGCGACGGTGCACGCGGTAACCGACGTGAACTTCACGCTGCGGCGCGGGGAAATTCTGGGGATCGCGGGCGAGAGTGGCTGTGGCAAATCCACCCTGGTGTACGCCATCACCCGGCTGCTGGGTCCGCTGGCGGAGATCACCGCTGGCGAGGTGCTCTATCACGCGGCGTCGCAGCCCATGACCGATGGCACGCCCGCGACCCTCGATCTGCTGCGCCTGTCGCCCAAACAGTTGCGGCTGCTGCGCTGGAGCGAACTGGCGATCGTCTTCCAGAGCGCGATGAATGCGTTGAACCCGCTGATGACGATTGGCGCGCAGATCCTGGATGTGCTGCGCACGCATCAGCCGGAGCAGCGCGCCGCCCAGCGCCAGCAGCGCGCCCAGGACCTGCTGCGCATGGTGGGGATCGCGCCGGACCGCTTGCGCGCCTTTCCCCACGAGCTCAGCGGCGGCATGCGCCAGCGCGCCATCATCGCCATCGCGCTGGCGCTCGCGCCGGAGATCATCATCATGGATGAGCCCACCACCGCGCTGGATGTGGTGGTGCAGCGCGAGATTTTGCTCCAGATCATGGCGCTGCGCGAAGAGCAGCGCTTCTCGGTGATCTTCATCACCCATGATCTCTCGCTGCTGCTGGAGATCGCCGACCGCATCGCCATTATGTATGCCGGACGCATCGTCGAGATGGCCGATGCCCGCGCGCTGCACGAGCAGCCGCGTCACCCGTACAGCTATGGCATGCTCAATGCGTTTCCCACGCTGCATGGTCCGCGGCGCGCCATGGCGGGCATCCCTGGCGCGCCGCCCGATTTGCGCGCGGTGCCCGCTGGCTGCGCCTTTCATGTACGCTGCCCCCTGGCCTTCGCGCCGTGCTCCAGTCTGCTGCCGGCCCTCGTATCCCCGCCACTGGCACCCAACGGGGCGGCACCCAACGGGGCGGCACCTAACGGGGCGGTGGCGTGCCACCTCTACGATGCGGCGCGGACGGCGGCGGCGCCACCCTCCAACGCCCGGTTTGCGGCCGCCTACGCGGCGGCGTTTGCCAGCGCGCAGGGCACGGGCGGCCACTGATGGACAGGACGAACGCACCCATGAGCGCAGCCACTACCGCACCCACCACCGGGCCGATCCTCGAATCTGAGCATTTGCGCAAGTACTTCCCCGTGCGCGGCACGCGTCTGTTCGGTACACCAGCCGTCGTCCATGCGCTGGAAGATACCAGCCTGGCGCTGGTTCCGGGCCAGGCACTGGCACTGGTGGGTGAGAGCGGCAGTGGCAAGACGACGGTTGCTCGTCTGCTCGCGCGCCTGGAGACGCCCACCGCCGGCACCCTGCGCTTTGGTGGGGCGCCCGTCGCGCTCCATGCGCGTGGCGCGCCGCGCGCCTATCGCCGCCAGGTGCAACTGGTCTTTCAGGATCCCTTCGCGTCGCTCAATCCGGTCCATCGCGTGGCCTATTCCCTCAGCCGCCCGCTGCGTTTGCATGGCCATGCGCGCAGCGCCGCGCAGGTGCGCGCGCAGAGTTTGGCGCTGCTCGAACGGGTGAGTCTGACGCCGGCCGAGGCCTTCCTCGATAAGTACCCCCACCAGCTCAGCGGCGGGCAGCGCCAGCGCGTGGCCATCGCCCGCGCGTTGGGCGCGCATCCATCCGTGCTGCTGGCCGATGAGCCGGTTTCGATGCTGGATGTCTCGATCCGCCTGGAGGTGCTCAATCTGTTGCTGCGCCTGAAGGATGAGGAGCGGCTGGCGCTGCTGTTCATCACCCACGATCTGGCCAGCGCGCGCTACTTTGCCGAGCAGACGTTGGTGCTCTACGCCGGCCAGCAGATCGAAGGCGGACCCAGCGAAGCGGTGATCCAGCAGCCGCGCCATCCCTACACGCAGCTGCTGCTCTCGGCGGCGCCTGACCCCGACCGGCCCGCGGGCACGGCCCCGGCGCCGCTGCCGGCGCGTGGGGAGATTCCCAGTCTGATCCAGCCGCCCAGTGGCTGCCGTTTTCATCCCCGCTGTCCGCGAGTGATGACGGTGTGCCGCGAGCGCGTGCCGGGGCGGACCGAACTGGGGGGCGGGCATTGGACCCACTGTTTCCTGTATGGCGAGGGCGGCGGCGCCGTGGCGAGTGACGAGGCCGCGCCTTTGACCGCCGACGCGGCATCCCCTTCCGCCGCGGCGCCATCCGCCTGAGCGTATGGCGCCGCGCGGCCGGTGCGCTGGGCGCTGCCGCGCAGGGCCAACGACGGGGAGGGAAGCCGGGGCGTGTGACGGCCCCGCGCGTGACGAAGGCGTCCAAGGCGTGCCCGCTCACCAAGGGGCTCACGGGGCTCGCTACCCCAGAGTGAGTCCCTTGGGCAATTTCGATGGCCCGCCCCCGGACGAGGGCGACACCGCTGCTCATCCTCGGCTGGTCAGGCTTCCCCCGGCGCGGCCAGCGAGAGGGTGAGCCAGAAGGTAGAGCCTTCGCCTGGCGCGCTCACCACCCCCACCTTGCCGTCGTGGCGCTCGACGATGGTGCGCGAGATATGCAGGCCAAGCCCCAGACCTTTGCCGGCTCCGCTCAGCACCTCCACACCCGGCGCGCGATGGAAGCGTTGCCAGATCAGCTCTTGCTCCTCCAGCGGCAGGCCGGGACCCGCATCGCGCACGGTCACGCACGCCTGGGCGCCCTCCACCCGCAGCGCCACCCACACCGGCTGATCCTCGGCGGAGTACTTGAGCGCGTTGGTCAGGAAATTGGTCACCACCTGCCCAATCCGGTCGGCATCGGCCACCACCGGCACCAACTCGGGCGGGACCTCCAGCTCGATGGCGCGCTCGGCCCAGAAGATGCGTTCGTTCTCCACCGCCTCGGTCACGATCGCCCGCAGGTCACACGGCGTCAGGCGCAGTTCCAGCATGTCGGCGCGGATACGCGCCACATCCAGCAAATCGTCCACCAGGCGGGTCAGCCGGCGCACCTGGCTGTTGATGCGCTGAAAGAGCGGCTGGGTAGAAGCTACCACTCGCTCCAGATCGCGCGGCGGGGACGGCCGTTCAGCGTCAACGGTGAGCCGGCGCGCCAGCAGTTGAATGTTTGACTTGACGCCCTGCAAGGGATTCTTGAACTCGTGGCTGGCGACCGCCAGGAAGTCATCCATCCGCCGGTTGGCCTCCAGCAGCGCCATCTCGCTGGCCTGGGCCTGCGCCCGCTCGAATTCCAGACGCTCGCGCTCGATGACCAGCGTTGCCAGACGCGCCGTCGCGCCGGCCAGCGTGCGTCGCTCGGGCGTGGCCACGTTCTCGGCGCTATCGTCGTCGAAGGCCAACAGGCCCACCAGCGCGTGAGGCAGGCTCAGCGGCGCCAGCAGCAATTGGTGGCTGCCGAACGGATTGGTCTGGCCGGCGTCGGGCGCTTGCGTGGCATCGAGTGCTACCATCTCGCCCTGGCGCAGTGCCGCGAGATGCGCGGGCATCAGGTGATCGCTCAGCCGGTGCGCGCGCTGCTCCCAGTCGAGCCACCACTGCGTTTCATGCTGGCGATCCATGCCCACCACCGCGATCGGCACGCACTGATCGCCATCCGCGGTGACCGCTACCATGGTGACGCGCTGGCAGCCCACCACACTCCGGGTGAGTTCCGCCAGGCGTCGCATCAGGTTCCGGCTCCCACCGGGTGCGGCACCCTCCGCGGCATCGCCCCACTCAGTCGCCAGCACCATCGTTTCGGCCATGCGCAGCAGCGCATCCAGTGTGTCGCGCGTGCGCGATTCGAGACGCTTGCGTTCCGTGATGTCCACCAGCGCCACCACGCCGCCGACAATCCGGCCCTGGTCGTCGCGAATCGGGGTCGCCGATTGGAGGACCGTCTTGCGCTCCCCGTTGAACGCTTCAATTTCGATTTCGCGGCCGGTGGTCACCTCGCCGAGGGTGACGGCGCGTAATAAGGGCCATTCGTCGGTGCGCAGCGGTTGCCCGGTGTCGGGGCACCAACCGCGCAGGGAGCGGGTGGGCACGGCCGCCGTGACGGAGGGGTCGCGCTCGCCCCATACCGCCCGCCCGGCGGTATTGGCCTCCACCACATTGCCCGCCGCGTCGGCGATCAGCACACCCACCGGCAGCACATCCAGCACCGCGCGCACCCGATTGCGCTCGACCTCGCCCCGCGCACTGGCTTGCGCCAGCGAGGCCGCGAGCTGTTCCGCCGCGCGCCGGGCGCGCTCCACCTGCGAGGCGCCAAAAGTGATGATGATGCCCACCGCCAGAAAGACGCCAAACTCGGCGGCGGTCCGGCTGGGGTGATCCAACCAACCAGGAACCGCCATTAGGACGACAAAATTCAACAACAGCGCGCCCGCGACAGTGGCCACCAGGCTGGCGCCCGCCCCCCAGCTGATCGCTACCAGCGCCACCGCCAGAATGCAGAGCAAGCCCGACATGCCGAAGTCGGGAAACGCTTTGACCAACGCCACATCGGCGATGACGGCCAGGCCCTGCAGCCCGAGGGCCGCCACATAGCCGACCAGCGGGTGTCGCAGGCGCCGGGGCATCCAGGCTGGCGCGAACGAACTCGCCGCCCACCAGCGCCATAAGCCGGCGAGCATCGCTCTGAGCATGGCGACGAGCATGTCACCGCGGTGGAACCCCGCCGCGCGCTCCACCTCAGCGCGCCCAGCGTGCCCAGCGCTCTGACTGTCCCGTTCGGGTCTGCCTTCATCTGGCGGCGGCCCATCTGGCGGCGGCCCATCTGGCGCGGTCGGCATGCCGCTCTCCTCGCCACGGGTCAGCATCCGTGGCTCCGCGTGGTGCTCCATCTGCCGCTCGCTTCCCGCTGGCGCCCGCATTCAGCGGTCCCACACCACACCACACCACACATCGTCGCCCAGCATTGGAAGCTCTGCTCGCGCGCCTGGCGGCACCACTGCCCCCACATCACTAACTTGCCGTAGCGTACCACACCGTGGAAGGGTCGGTGTGCGTCAGCGCGGCGCCCGATTGGCACACCCCGCGCGCGTGAACGTACCAACCTGTTGTATCCTGCGGCAGGATACCGGTCGCGGGTGGCCCGCGACGCGCCGATGGCGCAATCCACGCGGTGGACCTGGTGAAAGGCGGAGCCGCCTTGAAGTACGGGTTTGTAATCGATCAACGCAAGTGTATCGGCTGCCACGCCTGTACGGTGGCCTGCAAGGCCGAGCATAGCGTGCCGATCGGCGTGTATCGCACCTGGGTCAAGTACATTGAAAAGGGCGAGTTCCCCAACACGCGCCGCCACTTTCTGGTCAACCGCTGCAACCACTGCGACGACGCGCCCTGTGTGGCCATCTGCCCGACCCGCGCGCTCTTCAAGCGCGCCGATGGCATCGTGGACTTCGATGGCGCGCGCTGCATCGGCTGCAAGAGTTGTATGCAGGCCTGCCCCTATGACGCGCTGTACATCGATCCCAATACGCACACGGCGGCGAAGTGCAATTACTGCGCGCATCGCGTGGACCAGGGTCTGCAGCCGGCGTGTGTGGTCGTCTGCCCGGAACAGGCCATCGTCGCGGGCGATCTGCACGATCCCACCAGCCAGATCGCGCGGCTGGTGGGCCGCGAGAGCGTGCGGGTGCGCCGGCCCGAACAGGGCACGGGTCCCAATGTGTACTACATCGGCGCCGACGAGAGCGCCATTGACCCGGAGGCGCTGCCGGCGGCGGATCTCTACATGTTCATGCGTCCCGCGCGCCTGACGGCGACGGGCACGGTGCGGCTCATCGAGCCAGCGCCGGCGCCCCAGGGACCTCCAGCGGTTGCCCCTGTGCCGGCGCGACGCGTCGCGCCGGCGGGCGGGAATGGCGGCGTGCCGGTCTGGCGGCCGGCGGCGGTCGCGATGAGCGCCGCGCAGCCCGGCGCTGGCGTGGCAAGCGGCCTTGCGGGTCTGGGCCTGCGTGTCTCCGCCGAGGAGGCGCACGCGCTCGATCTGCGCGCGCAGGGGGTGCGCGACACACGCACCTATCGCGCCTCGGCACAGATCGGCTACGACATTCCCAAGGCGCGACCCTGGGGCTGGATGGTCTCCGCCTA
>DASYGC010000073.1:0-2527 GCA_036000225.1 Ktedonobacterales bacterium
GGCTTGAACCTGCATCGCGCGCTGGACGCGATGTTCGCCCTACCCACTGGCCAACTGCTGGTCGAGGTGCGCTTGGCGTGCGCACGCCTCGGACATACCCCAGAGCAGATCCACGAGCAGCGCTCGTGGCCCGAGACAGCGCTCTATCGCTTTCTGCCGCATCCCGCACTCGCGCGGCGCAACATGCTCCTTATGAACAGCGTGGGAGTGCATGCCACCAGTAACGCGATGGACCGCCCCGGTGTGCGCACCGCCCGCGTCTCCGCGGCGGCACAACCCTTGGCGGCATACGCCGACACTCCGCTTGTGGGCTACACTGCCTTCACACCCCTGCCCTACAGCAAGCTACCCTTCTACTCTAACGGCATACCGCCGCCTGCCCTCACCGGTGAGGAGGTGTCCGCTCCCTCATTGCCTACCTGACCCACTCCGCGACGTTGTAACCTCAGACGTCCCGTCGCCCTCTAGCCTTCCGCGTGTGGCACGGTGACCATCTCGCCGGTGAGGCCATGGCAGTACTGAAAACCTTTGACGTGTTATACCAAATCTCGTAGGGGCGTACGGATGTACGCCCTCTGGATGCGGGCGCACGCCTGGGTTCAAGCCCTGGCAAAGCAGGACTGTGCGGCAAGATTTGGCATTAGACAACAAGATGTACGGGAGCGAATCATATGGCAGCGTCCGTCGCCCACGTAGCGATCAAGCGTGCTTACGAAAAGTGCGCTCCGCAAGATGGGGTCCGTGTCCTGGTCGATCGCTTGTGGTCGCGTGGGGTCTCGAAGGCCTCTGCCAAACTCGACGCCTGGATGAAGGAGCTTGGTCCCAGTGATGAGCTGCGGACCTGGTTCGGCCACCAACCAGAGCGCTGGGATGCGTTTGCAATGAAGTATCGACACGAACTGGCGACACCGCTGCGCCAGATGCTGCTGGCCGAACTCCAGGCTGTGGCCGCCGCTGCTCCGGTCACACTGGTCTACGGTGCGCGCGATGTGAAGCAGAACGAGGCGGTTGTCCTGCGCGACTATTTGCTTCATGAGAAGGCGCATCCAGCTACATCCTGGGATGCCTTGGCCAAGTTGCTGGTGACGGCGACCGTCGTGGCGGCGGCCCATCTTGACGCCGTCGCGCCGGCCTCAGCACTGAAGCGGCTAGCATCTCCTATCCTGAGCGTGCACGAGTTCGACGATGCGCTCGAGGAACTGGTGTCACGCGGCAGCTTGCGTGGGTCATCGGCGGGATGGCAGTTGTCCCTCAACGCCAGGCAGCAGGTGCGGCAGCTCGCAGGTGCGACCTGAAGACTGTCTTCTAGCCAAGCACATGCGGAATCACGACGCCCGACAGGTATCCGTTGCGACTCTTCGTGCATGCGGTCTTGTTCCTACCTCTCAGCGTCCCATGCGCTAAGTTTGATAGGCTCGATGCGTTGACCGCAAGAGTGGAAACCGACGAGCGCCGCCACAGATCATGCCGCGGCTCTGCCGGGAGGTGCCAGGACATCGGATTGACAAGGGTCACGGTTCCACTTTTCAATCGAGATGTAGCTGGGAGTCAAGATCGAAGATCGCCCAGACAATCTGCCCACTCGGCACGGCGGTGTAGCGATGCAAACTGATGGTGCCGACCGCGGTGCTACCCGAGCTGAAACCCACCGTCACATCGAATGCCGCTCCGTTGGGATCGAGTTGCCTGATGTAGTTGCGGCCATTGATATCGCAGCGCACTACCGTTCCAAGCTGCTGGTCTCGCTGCTGACTGAAGCGCACGAAGTCGTCCGCCGTTTCACCCAGACCAACTACGTCGGTCTGGGTCACCGCCTTTGGGTAGTCGTGGTTCACCTCGGCTGAGCAGAACGTCCTCGCGACGGCGGCCGGCGCATCACCCTGAGCCGCATAGGCGGACAACAGCGCTCCCGCCAGGCAGGCCACGAACAACGCCAGCGCAGCGAACGGCGCGACAATGTGCGTCAGAAGCCATCTCGTTACACTTCGGTTGCTGCCTAGTGGGCGCCTCAGCGCCATTGCGTACTGCCTCTCACCGCGAACTCCGCCCACAGAGGTAGGGTACCAGGCGCACGTGAGTCGCCAGCGGGGTGGGTGGGTATTGAGCGGACATCATCGTGATCTCCTTTCAGCACACCATGCTGAGCAACTGGCGGAATCACCAGGTGGATCTTGGTAGCAACATTATACGCCGCCTGGCTAGCCAGCGGCCGCATGCTCCAGCGCCCGCTCGTGAATGCGCGCACTGTGCTCGTCGAAGAGCACCAGGCGCACCAGTTCGAGGCTGGTCGCCGGGGTGGCGCGCAGATAGTCTAGAATCGCGCCCACCGCTTCCGCCGCCGCCTCTCCCATCGGATAGCCATAGACTCCCGTGCTGATCGCCGGAAAGGCGATGCTTTTGAGCCCCTCGGCCGCGCAAATGTCCAGTGCCGCGGTATAGGCGCCGCGCAGCAATGCGGCGGCCTGCTCCAGCGTCTGGAGGTGGTACATCGGCCCCACCGCATGAATTACCCGGCGTGTTGGCGGCG
>DASYGC010000074.1:0-2632 GCA_036000225.1 Ktedonobacterales bacterium
ATCGGGATGCCGCGCAGGTCATGCTCCAGGCATTCAAGGAGAGCGTCGGCGAACTGGGCACGAGCCTGGGCGGCGATCCCACGCAGTGGGCCTGGGGGAAGTTGCACCAGCGCCAGGTGCCATCGCTGTTGCAGGTGGACATCCTGGGCTACGGTCCGCGCGCGAGTGGTGGCGATACCTGGACGCTGAACGCGGTCGGCACCACCGCGCTGAGCGCGACCGATCCGATGCAAACGAATGCGACGCACGGACCCAGCTGGCGCATGATCGTGGACTGGGGCAGCGGACAGGCCGAGGCCGTCTATCCCGGCGGCCAGGACGAAAATCCGGCGTCCGCCTGGTATGAGAACCAGATCGCCGCCTGGTTCAGCGGCGGCTACTATCCCATGCTCGACAGCGCGGCGGCGCAACATCTGCCGGGCAGCGTCACGTGGACACTGGAGCGCTAGGAGACCACCGATGATGGCGATGTCACCGGCATTGCGCAAACTGGCGCCGGCGCTCGGGGCCGGCGGCGCGGGCGTGGTCGTGATCTGGCTCGGCGGCCTGCTCGGCTGGTGGTGGCTGACGCCACTCGTCGGGCTGGCGCTCGGGCTGGCGCTGTCTCCCACGCGGCGCGCGCTGCTCGTGGCTCTGATCGCGGGGGGACTGGGCTGGGGCCTGCCCCTGGCGCTCCTGGCGCTCAGCGCGCCGGTCGCGCCATTGGCCGCGGCGGTCGAGGGTGTGGTGGGCCTGCCCGCGGCCGGTGGCGCGCTGGTGGTGCTGGTGACGCTGCTCGTCGGGGCCGGCCTGAGTGTCGCCGGCGCGTGGGTGGGCACCACTGGCAAGCAACTGGTGCCCGACTACGACGAGCGCGCCCGCGCGCTGTATGCCGGCTTGCGGATGCGTATCACTCGCCCTGGCCGTGGCCCTGGCGCATGATGCGTGGCTGGCAAAGTAGGGTATCCAGTTCCGAGCGTTTCAGATTAGGTGCGGCGGGCGCTGCCCTTCTGGTTGGCCGGCATCGCTCCCGGAAAGGTGGCCGAGGAATTGCGTCCCATCATTCTGGCTTATCAACTCGAAGCTGCCGATGTGTTGTAGCAGCATTTCGCGCAACGCGCATCACAGGTTACCCCTCCTCCGTCACTTGTCTCCGCTGAGCCTATCACCAGACCATCCGCGCTCATCCCCGGAGCATCAGCGCACCGCCCAGAGTGCCGTGAAGCGCCTCCATGACCTGACCGGATTTGTGGTACAAGAGAAACGAGGAACCACCAGCGGATTCCCGTACAGACCAGCCCGCGGGACGCCCAACACCCTGGCGCGAACCTCCTGGCGGGCGACGATAGACGACCAGCAATGGACGAGGAGCGCAACCGATGACCAATCAGCAGCAGCAAGCAGCACCGCATACGCGCATCGAATCAGACACGATGGGTCAGATCGAGGTTCCCGCTGACCACTATTGGGGCGCGCAGACCGAGCGCTCGCTGCACCACTTCGCCATCGGCGAGGAGCGCATGCCGCTGGCGATCTGTCACGCGCTGGGCTACATCAAGCAGGCCGCCGCCAGCGTCAATCAGCGCCTGGGCAAGCTGCCCGAGCGCGAGGCCGAGCTGATCGTGCGCGCGGCTGGCGAGGTGATCGCGGGCAAGCTGGATGCCGAGTTCCCGCTCTACGTCTGGCAGACTGGCTCGGGCACGCAGACCAACATGAACGTCAACGAGGTGATCTCCAATCGCGCCATCGAGCTGGCTGGCGGCAAACTCGGCACGAAGCAGCCGATCCACCCCAACGACCACGTCAACATGTCGCAATCCTCGAACGACACCTTTCCCGCCGCGAGCCATATCGCCGCGCTGCTGGCGCTGACCGATCACCTGCTGCCGCGGGTGACGGCGCTGCGCGATGCGCTGGCGGCACGCGCCGACCGGTGGAACGCGGTCATCAAAGTGGGCCGCACCCACCTGCAAGATGCCGTGCCGCTGACCGTCGGGCAGGAGTGGTCAGGCTATGTGGCGCAGCTAGACGACGGTCTCGCGCGCGTGAAGGAGAGCCGCAGCGGGTTGTACGAGTTGGCGCTGGGCGGCACGGCGGTGGGCACCGGGCTGGACGCGCCCTGTGGCTTCGCTGTGGCGGTGGCCGCGGAGGTGGCGCAGCTGACGGGGCAGCCATTCGTGACCGCGCCCAACAAGTTCGCCGCGCTGGCCGCGATGGATGGGCTGGTGGCAAGCATGAGCGCGGTGCGCGGGCTGGCGGTGAGCCTGTTCAAGATCGCGCAGGACATCCGCCTGCTGGGCACCGGACCGCGCAGCGGCATCGGCGAGCTGCTGTTGCCGGAGAACGAGCCAGGCTCGTCGATCATGCCGGGCAAGGTCAATCCGACGCAGTGCGAGGCGCTGATTATGGTGTGCATCCAGGTGATGGCCGATGACCAGGCGGTGGCGCTGGCGGGCGCGCTGGGCAATCTGGAGTTGAATGTGGTGCGCCCGGTGGCGATCACCGCCTTCCTGCGCTCGGCGCGTATCCTGGGCGACGCCTGCGCGCTGTTCCGCGAGTTCTGTGTGGAGGGCATCGAGCTGAACCGCGAGCGGATTGACCTGAATCTCAAACAATCGCTGATGCTGGTGACGGCGCTCAAGAGGCACATCGG
>DASYGC010000075.1:0-12667 GCA_036000225.1 Ktedonobacterales bacterium
GCAGGCGCCGCAGCCGGTCGCGCAGGTCTCCCACCGTCGGCCTCCCCTGGCTCAGCCATCCACCGGCGTCATGGACGCCCACGGCCGCTGCGCGTGCCGCATCAAGGCCAACGCGCTTGCCTTGCCCAGCGTTCCCAGCTCCAGGCGTGGTCCCACACAGGAAGGACAGCCGTCAGGACACCCGCAGCCCGCGATGGTCTCCGCCGCGGCGCGCAGTAGGTCGTCATGTAGCTCGTAGAGCCGCTCGCTCAATCCCGTGCCACCGGGGTACTTGTCGAACAGGTAGATGGTCGGCTGGCCGGTATGGGGTGACTTCAGTTCTGGCACCACACCCAGGTCGTGCGGATCGCACATCAAGAACAGCGGCGCCACATGCGCCAGCACATGGGAAATCCCCAGCAGCCCCGCTTGCGGATCCAATGCCGGCGTCGCGGTGAGGGCGGCACCACCAGCGGTATCGCCCTTTGGCACCTCTCCCACGAGCATAGGATTGTTTTCAGTAGCCACTGGCGCGTTCGCACCCCGACTCGCGGGCTCAAGCGCACTGCCCGGTGCGGCAAGTCCATCCAGCGTCAGCCAGTAGGCCGTGGTGTGTAGTTCTTCTTCAGGCAGACTGATGCGTCCGGAGCCGACATTCTCATGCGTGTACAGTTTGATCTTCTTGAACATGGTCGGCTGATATGTCAGCATGACTGTGCCGTGGATACGTCGCGTCGCGCCCCGCGACTCCTCGGCGAAGATCTCCAGCGGCTTGATGGCGAACGCCAGGTTGGCATCGGTGTAGTAGTCCACGTCCACATGGCGCACGTAGGCTTTCTTCTCGGCATAGTCCAGCCGCTCCACCTGGTACTGTTCGCCTTCATGCAGGTAGATTGCCTCGTCGTGCAGCATGGTCGGCGCCGAGATGCGATCTACCTCACCGATGATGCGCGGCGCCCCCGGCACATTGTCGATCACCACGAAGTTCTCGCTCGATGCGCTGCGCAAGCTGATCGTCTCGGCCGGAAATCCCTCGCTGGTCCAGTGCCAACGACCCTGCGCGTGATGCAGCAGCCCATCCTCTTCGATCAGCCCCAAGAGTTCCTGCGTCTCGGCGAGCGGGAGGCCGAATGCCTCGTCTTCGCCGAACGGCAGCTCAAATGCCGCGCACTTGAGATGGTTGGCCAGAATGAGTAAATTGTCGGGATTGATCAGGCCACTCTCGGGGGACCGTCCAAAGAAGTACTCAGGGTGGTTGGCGATATACTGGTCCAGCGGACTGCTGCTCGCCACCAGCACGGCGAGGGAGGTGCCCGCGCGGCGCCCGGATCGGCCCATTTGCTGCAGCGTACTGGCGACCGTGCCAGGATAGCCCGTGAGCACGGTGGCTTCCAGGCTACCAATGTCCACGCCGAGTTCCAGCGCATTGGTGGATACCACACCGCGCACACTGCCATCGCGCAGCCCGCGCTCGATCTCGCGACGCAGGTTCGGCAGATACCCGCCGCGATAGCCGCGAATGGCGCTCTCGCGGCGCTTCTTCTCGGTGGTGTCGCCATGCAGATAGGTCAGCAACAGTTCGACGGTCGTGCGGCTGCGCGCGAACACGAGGGTCTGGACATCATGGGCGAGCAAGCGTGTGGCAAGTCGGCGTGCTTCGAGCACGGAGCTGGCGCGCAGGCCAAGTTGCGGATTGACCACTGGTGGATTATAGAAGATCACGTGCTTGGCGCCGGTGGGTGCGCCATTGTCGTCCACCAGCGTCACGGGACCACCGATGATCTTAGCGGCCAGCTCGGCGGGATTGGCGATCGTCGCGGAACAGCAAATGAAGAGTGGGTCGGACCCGTAGAACGCGCAGATGCGGCGCAGACGGCGGATGACATTGGCCACGTGGCTGCCAAAGACGCCGCGATAGTGATGGAGTTCGTCGAGCACGACATAGCGCAGATGCTCGAATAACTTGATCCACTTGGTATGATGGGGTAGCACGCCGGTATGCAGCATGTCGGGGTTGGTCACGACGATGTGTCCCGCCGAACGGATGAGTTTGCGGGCGTTGGCCGGCGTATCGCCATCGTAGGTGTGCGTCTTGATGTCTACTTCCAGATCGGTCACCAGCCGCTGGAGTTCGGCCATCTGGTCCTGCGCCAGCGCCTTGGTGGGGAAGAGGTAGAGCGCGCGGGCCTGGGGATCGCGCAGGACGGCATTCAGCACCGGTAAGTTGTAGCACAGTGTCTTGCCCGAGGCGGTGGGTGTCACCACGACCACCGGTCGCCCCGCCAGCACCTGTTCGACGGCTGCCACTTGGTGGGTGTAGAGGTGCTCGATGCCCCGCCCGGCCAGCACCTGGCGCAATCGCGGATCGAGCTGCGCGGGAAAGGGCGCCACGCGTGCTGGCCGTGCCGGTAGTTCTCGCCAGTGGGTGATGTTCGCGCGAATCGCTGGATCGGCGCGCAACTCTACCAGTGCGGCCTCCAAACTCATTGGCGCCCTCCCATTCTTTCCCGCTGACAACCCTGGTACGCGCAGTGTAGCACGTGTGTTCGAGTGGGTCCAACCAACACGATTCTGGGCCAGGGTGCTCCGCAGGGTGCTCCGCTTGTCCACTTGGACCGCATCGCACGCTCTGTGAGAAGGCACGCATCTGCGCGTACAATACGAACGCATGCGTCTGGATGCAGCGCTTCGCGGTACGCGAGCGGTCGGTCACAGGAAACTGGCCACGGCGCGCGACACGATCGGTCGTTGGAGAAGGGAGATGCTTATGGATGCGGCGGCCATCTCCACCCACTCCACCGGCGCCGGCCTCGGTGTCGTGCGCGTCGTGCCTTCCGATCCCGCGACAGTCGCCTCGACCGCCATGCCACCAGGCGAGGCGATGTTGGGCGGCGAACGCGTCCAGACGATCAGGCAGAGTGTCTCCACGCTGGGACGCGATCTTCGCAATTCGATTGTACTGCTCGATCCTGCGGTCTCACGCCAGCATGCGCGCATCCTGTGGGATCATGGTACCTGGGCAATTGAGAACTGCTCGCAACGCAATGCGGTGTGGGCGGCAGGTCACGAGTTGCGTCCGGGCCAGCGCGCTGTCCTGCAGTCTGGTGATCGGCTGCGCCTGGGCAACACGACCCTCCAGCTGCTGGCGCCCCTGCTGCACGCGGAGCGTGCAGCTGCTGGCGCATGGGAGGACCCCGCCGAGCCTACCGCCGCGCTCACCGATTTTGAGCTGCTCGACCCCGGCGTGACCATCCGTTTCGCGCTGTCCGGCCAGTTCACCCACCGCGCGCGCTGGGTCATCTTTGGCGCGGGAGGCGCGCTCTTTCTGATCAGTGCCATTTTGACTCTCGGCACCGCCGCCCTGGTTGGGCACCAGGCGCTCGTCAGCCAGGGCTTCTTCGCCGTGCTGGCGGCGCTGACCATCCCACTGGTGCCGGCGCTCGGCGCGGCGCTGCTGGTCGGGGCCATTGATCGGTACGAGCGCGAGCCAGTCGTGGTGCTTGTGGGCGCGTTCGCCTGGGGTGCGCTGATCGCGATTCCCGCGGCGCTGTTCGTCGAACGCCGGTTCGACGTGCTGCTGCGTGCCTCCCAGCCGATCCTTGCGCTGACGAATACCGCGAACGTCCTCACGCATGCGCTGCTCCAGGGGCTGAGCGCGGGCCTGACCGAGGAGGCGGTGAAGGGAGCGGGCCTGCTGCTGCTGATGTTCTTGCTCTTCGACGAGTTCGACAACGTCACCGATGGCATCATTTATGGCGTCCTCATCGGCGCCGGCTTCGCCATGGTGGAGAACTTCGTCTACTTTGCGGGCAGCTCGCGGAACGACGTGGGATTCCTCATCGTGGGTCGTGTGATTCTGGGCTGGCTGAGCCACTCCACGTTTACCGCCTTGTTCGGCGCCGGCCTTGGCCTCACCCGCGAAACCCAGAGCCGGCGGACCAAACTGCTGGCGCCGGTTCTCGGCTTCGCCGCCGCGGTCGCCCTTCACAGCCTGTTTGATTCGGTGGACTTCGCGGCGAGCGCTGTGGTGCGCATGCCGCATGTCGCGGCGTCAACCGCGGGCCTGGCATTCATCGCCGTGATTCTGAACTATCTGCCGGTATTTCTCGCGCAGGCGGTGCTCCTCTGGATGGTGGTGCACGCTCTGCGGCGCGAGGCCAGTTACGTGCGCGAGTATCTGGCGGACGAGCTGCCAGCAGGCGTGGTCACTCCCGACGAGTATGCCATCTTGCAGCAGGCCGCTGCGCGCGCGCGCATCGAGCATTCGTATCTGCTGGGATGGGGACCGCGCGCCTACCTGACGGCGCGCGCGCTACACCAGACCGCGACGGGCCTGGCGTTCCGCAAATGGCATGTGGCCATGGGCGATCGCCCCAAGACCACCGCGCTCCAGCCGGAGGACATCTATCGCACCCGCATCGGCCGCTTGCGCCGCGCGCTCGCGCTCAAGGTGCGCGCACGCCCCCCGCAAACCGTAGCGGCACCCACGCAACCAGCCATCATGTGGATTGCGCCAGCCCAGGACGACTCTGAGCCAGATGGCTTGTAACGTGCGACTATTTGCTCGGCTCCGTGGCCAGCAGACTCTGGACCAGCACGCTGGCATCCGGCGTGCCCCACCCCGTGCTGAAATCCCAGCCGCGCGTCGCGGGATAATAGAGGTTGCCGCCTCCGGTCACATCATGAAAGGGCGCTGAACCGCCGCCTGACGCGGCGGTGCCAATCTGGTACAGCAGCGGATTCAGGAATCCCGCCGGCCCTTTGCCGCTGGCCACACCTTTCTGGTTGGCGAGTGCGATCAGCCCCGCCCACAGCGGCGCCGACGCGCTGGTGCCGCCGACAACGCCCCAGCACTGATCGCCCGAGCACCCGGTGTCGGTTGAGTCATAGATCGCGTAGCCCGTGAGCGGATCGGCATCCGCGGACACATCGGGCACCTGGCGCTTGCCGTTGCTGAATTGATTGCTGACACCTGGCCCCGACTGCCAGCTCGGCACAGGATACACCAGACTCACTCCGCCGCCACCCCCCGCTCCCTCCAGCGCGCCTTCCCAGCCATCTTCGTGGTCGTACGAACCATTTGCCCCCGTAAACAACGCGGTGCCACCCACGGCGGTCACATACGGACTGGTGGCCGGCGCCGACGCCGTAACATCGTGGTTTGACGCGTCGAACTGATTGCACCCGTACGCGCCCGTGTCGCCACTGGATACCAGAATGCTCATGCCCAGCGCGTCCGCCTGTTGAAATGTCTGGTCGAGCGCGCTGAAGAACGTCTGGCCCGATGACGTGAACGCGCTCTGCAGGTCCTGGGGCGCCTGACTGGGATCGAGCGCGAATTTTTCGCACAGGCCCAAACTGATGCTCATGATGCTCGCTTTGTGGTCGCTGACAATCTGACTGAAGGTCTGCACCAGACTCTGGGTGTCGCCGCCACCCTCATACGCGATCACCTGCGTCCGCGGCGCAATGGCATGCACCACCTCGATATCCAACGTCGTCTCACTGACCTTATCAGCCGGCGAGGCTCCGCCGCCGACCTGGACTACCTGGACATCAGGCGCGCTGATCCCGAACGCGTGATCGTAGGTGTTGATGTCCGCCTGCTTGAAGGTGTCGATCTCGGCAAAGGCGACAGTCTGTCCAGACCCATCTATGCCGGCACTCTTGAGCGGGCCGAAGTCATAGGCGTTGGCGAGCTCGGTGGGCGAGTACCCCGTGGAACCCGCCGCGAAATGGCGGATACTCGCGGGCCGCGCGGCGCTGTAGCTCTCCAGACCGAGCACGCCGGTCACCAGCCCGCGCAACGCCGCGGGAATGCGCGGTGCGCCAACCGTCGAATAGAAGCGGCCTCCGGCGCTGGTGCGATAGTCCTCGATGGCGACACCAAATAGCCGCTCAACGGCGCCAACCGTGCCCTGCACACGCAGCAGCAGCCCATCCGCCGAGCGATCGAGCACCCGCAAGCCAGCGGCACGCAACGTGTTGGTGACCTGTGTCGTCGCCGCTGCGGGCGCGCCAAAGCGTTGGGCGAATTGCGCCGGCGTGAGAAAGTGATGGTACTCCGGCGAGGTCGGGTTGGCCAACGCCGCGACCGTGTCGCGTAGCGCGTCAGGCGCCTGGCCAGCCAGCACCACCGTAATTGCGAGCGTGCGTGCCGGATTAGTGGCGCCCACTGGTATGATGCGCGTCACCACTCCGGCCGGGCTTGATCGGCCCGTGGCGCGCGTGCCGCCGAGCGCGAACGGACCACTGCCCAGCACCAGCGCGGCCATCAGTCCTAGCAGCGTCAGGCCAGCGACTGCCCCACCCAGACGATGGGGACGGCATGCATCTCGGACCATCAGGCGTACCCCTCAGTTCAATAGTGCATTACTTCCACACCAGGCTGTTCACCATCCGATCGTATTCGCCGTTGGGCACCTGGCGTGGATCGGTGGAACTGGGACCGCTCGGGTCCAGCGCGCTGCTGGCCAGAAAGACGATACCCGTGGAGCCTTGCGTGCTGGCCATCATCTCCAGGTAGACCGACACACTGGGGGCATTGGGCTGGTTCACGATACCGGTAAAGCTCTCGCCAGCGCCCGCCACGTAGCCAATGGCCGCGCCATAGATGGGTCCCTGATCTTGCAGGCCGGAGATTTGTGAAGTGTTGAGATTCTGAACCTCGCTCTGCAGCAGTGCCTGCGCATTGGTCCCAGACGAGACATTCACGCTGGCAAACTGGACCGTCAGATCGCCGAAATTGGTAGCTGCCCCGATCACCGCGCTATTTGCATCGCTGGATTGGATCTGCCACGGATCGAAATACTGAACGGTGAAATGCGCAGCGGGAAAGGTATGCGCGGCCTGCGCGGAACGCGCCGGCGGGGGGCAGTTGAAGTTGGCGCACCCATTGGTTTGCCCGGTCGGGGTGGCAGTGATGCCACAGGCCAGCAATCCCAGCACCGCCGACAGCAGGGCCACACAGCGGCCCAGTCGCGCACTACTCATGTTGCTGCCCTCCCGCTACGGCAGCCCGCCGCGCCCGTTTGGCCGTGGACCGCATGGCCAGCCCACAATTCGGACAGAATGGCACGTCGGGCACATCATGGAAGCACTGCGGACACCGCAGCATCCCACCGTGGCCCAACTCCTTCGCCTTCGATGTCAGCGCCACATGGAGCACATGGCGCAGCACCACCAACATGATCACCAGCACCACTCCATACCAGATGAGCGCCAGGATCAGGCCGCCATACAGGTCGTTGCCAAGCGCTGGGACGATCTCGGCCAGCAGCGCCACCACAGTCGCGACCGGCAGCAGGGCCAGTATTCCCAGGCTTCGTGTCGGGGGCTGTGGATCGCGCCGCAGCCAAAGTGCCGCGCAGATCAGCCCAGTCGTCGCCGCGTACAGCAGCGGTACCATCAGACTGGTGCGCAGTGTTGGCAGCGCCCAGGAAGTCGCCGACCCACTGCGTTGGAATGGCCCCGTGATGAGTAGCCAGGAGTAGACGATGCTTTGTGCCGCCGCGAAGCCCAACCCTGAGGCGACGCCAAAGCTCAGCCCATCCAACACCTCATCGAAGTGCCGTCGCGTGAAGAACAGGAGCAGCGGTCCCACCAGCATCACCGCCTGCCCGAGTACCGGCAGGCCAACCCCCGTGAGCCAGACATAGGTCGGGTTGGGACCCACTCCGAAGCCGATGCGGGTGTTTTGCAGGATAATCGGATAGAAGAACAAACTCATCGCCACGCCCAGCACCGCGCTCAGCACAAAGGTCGCACCAAGCACCCACAGCGGCTCATCTTCATACAACGCCACATCGTAGAAGTAGAGCAGATAGAGCACCGGCACCAGCAAGGCCGCGGCGACAATCGCCACGGGCACGTAGCGACCCAGGCCGATCAGGAAGATGACCACGACTCCCACCAGCAACACCCAGCGCATCTGGAGCAGTCGGCGCGGCGCGAAGTGGGGGAAGAACGTCGAGATAATCGCTGGCTGATGGACCTGCTCGTGAGGATTGGCCGCGAACGCGTGCACCCTTCGTTTCCCAGCTTGCGGCGATTCATGCACCAAGTGCGTGCCGCAGTAGGGGCAATAGTGGCCACCAAGCGTCTCACGACCACAATTCGGACAGGGCATAGGGGGATTACTCCTCTAGTGGGGCACTACGCTGACGCTTGGTCTCGCCCACCCGCCGCTTCGCATCCAGCCGGCGTGCGCGGCTGGCGGCGGTAGGTCGGGTGGCGGTGCGCGGCGGTACTACGCGCTGCAGATCTTCCAGGCGCTGTGCCATACGTTCAAAGGCCGCCTCGCGGTTGGCATGCTGTGAGCGGCGCTCGGTGGCCGCCACCATGACGCCCGTCGGACGGTGCACCAGGCGAACGCCCGTCTCGACCTTATTGCGGTTTTGCCCCCCTGGCCCGGTGGCAATGAAGAACGTCATGTCGCAATCACGTTCGAGCGACGCCCGATCGGTCGGGTAGGCTTCAGACATGTGAACACCTACTTCAGAACTGGAGAGCCCCAGGCGCGTCCCTCGTAGCTGACGCCTCGCCCAGGCGCGGCGGCGCCACGGGCAGGATACCACACACTCCAGCTCTGCTGTCAGCCTGTACGCGGGCGCTGGCGCCAGCGTCCAGCTACCAGCGCTCACGGTGGACCATCTCGTCGAGCGGCCGGCGTCCCCCTGGCTTCGGCGCGGCGGTGAGCGCGTCAGATTGCGCGGGGTAGCCCAGCGAGAGCGCGACATCGCAGCGATACCCATCGGGGATCCCGAGAATCGCTTGTGCCTGATCGGGATGATAGATGGTGGCGATGGCCGAGCCAATACCTAGCTCCCAGGCTGCCAGTTGCATATAGGATGCCGCCTGGCCGAGGTCGAACATCAGCCACTCGCGCCGGTCGGCCTGGTCCGGCACGACGAACATCACCCCCAGCGCCGCGCCCGCCAGGTGTCCAGCAAAGTCGCCGGTCGTGGAGAGCTGTCGCAGGGTGTCCCGCTCGCTCACGGCCACGAAATGCCAGGGCTGGGTATTCTTCGAACTTTGCGCGCGGCGTCCCGCATTGAGGATGGCGAGAATCGCCTCGTCGGGCAGTGGTCTGGTCGCGAACTGGCGTACTGCGCGCTTGGTGCGGATGGCTTCGACAACATCCATGGGTGCGGACCTCACTGTATGGTGCTTCATGTCAACGGCTCGTCGGTCTCCCTAACCCTAGCACACGGCACCACGCCCCTTCCAATCGCTGGCGCATGCGTGCGCCCGGCTGGTTGACGTCCAGATAGTATCCCTCATACACTTCACGACAGACGGTTGCCGGAGTCTCGTCGGGCGCTTCGCCCCACCGGGCCCACTGCGCACGTGCCGGTCACGAGCAGGAGGTACTCAAGTTGTCGCAGCAGACGATCCAACTTCCGGCGGTTGATGAGGTCCAGATCACGACGATCATGGACAACAGTCTTGATATGCTGATGGCTGGCAACGCCGTCGCCCGGCGCCTCACGCTGGGCTCCAATCCATTCGAGCGCCAGCAGCCCATCGCGCAGCATGGCTTTTCCGTGCTGATACGTGTGCGCCAGGGGGCGAAGCAGGGCGTTGTGCTGTTTGACACCGGCGTTAGCCGCCAGGGAACGCTGCACAACATTGATGCGTTAGAGATTCCGCTGGGTGATGTACGGGCGATTGTGCTCAGCCATGGTCACGCCGATCACGCGCTGGGGCTGCCTGGCATCGTCGAGCGCTTGGGCATCCGCTCGGTGCCGCTCGTGCTGCACCCCGATGCGTATCTCGAGCGCAAGCTTGTCTTGCCCAATGGCGATGAGCTCCACATCCCACCGCCGCGTCGGTCCGACTTCGCACGCGAACAGATCGAGGTCATCGAGGAGGTAGGGCCTTCGATGCTGCTGGATGGCATGGTGCTGGTCTCCGGCGAGGTCGCCCGCACCTGCGCCTTCGAGACGGGCTTCGCCGTGCACTATGCCAGACGTCACGGTGTCTGGGAGCCTGATCCGCTGATCCACGACGATCAGTGTGCTATCGTCAACGTGCGCGACAAGGGCCTGGTGGTCATCACCGGCTGTGGCCACGCCGGCATTATCAACACGATCAGGAATGCCCAGGCGCTCACGGGCATCCAGCAAGTCTTCGCGGTCGTGGGCGGGTTCCACCTCACTGGCGCGCTCTTCGAGCCGATCATCGGCCCGACGGTCACCGCGTTGCGACAGATCAATCCGCGCTACCTCGTTCCCGGCCACTGTACCGGCTGGAAAGCCATGCACGCGCTCGCGCGCGAAATGCCCGACGCGTTCATCGCCAATAGCGTTGGGACGACGCTGGCGTTTCAAGCCAGCGAGTAGTGCGCATGGTGAGGTGTTGGGCACTTCAATGGTGTACAGTGCCATCGCATTTGGCCGCGCGTACGGGATAGGAAGGGGGCTGGACATTGAGCAGCGAGACGACACCGCCTCCCTGGCCGGCGGATATCATCCACGTCAACGAGGACGGCTGGGTCCTCATCAACCGGGGGCGCGCCGATGCCATAGCGCTGGGAATGCGCCTCTTTGTCGTGGGCAACGGCTCCCGTGAATTGCGCGACCTGTTCGCCACCGTGGACGGCGGCGAGCGGCCAGTTGTGCTGCGCACGCGACGCACCTACGAACTGCTGGAGATTGTCCACGTGGAGGAACACTGCGCCGTAGCGGTCGCCGCACGTGCCCCCGTCGCGCGCCGGCCACAGTTTTTCCATGGTCCAGGTGGTGAATTGCTCGTCTGGATACCGTTGCCTGCTGACTATACCTGGCCGTCACCCGGCAGCATGACCGATCTGGCGCCCGATTCCGACGCTGACGATGAGAACGTGGAGGATGACAACGGAAGTGACGCAAACGCGCCGCTCGATCAAGCGGACGATGGATCGCGCGAGGGCTCAGGCGGTGCTGAAAGCGCTGCGAGCGCCGCACCGCCAGACGCGCCGCCAGAGCACGGTTACCAGGAGGACGAGCGCTGGGAGCAGGCTCTGCCGCTCAACGGCGTCAGTGTCGGCGACCTCGTGATTCCCGCGGTGCCCGTGGCAACGCCACTCAACCCAACCGCCGCGACTTCAACCGCTGACGCTGGCGCGGGAGTCCTCGGCCAGAACACCTGGGATAAGTCCTACGACTGGATGCCGCCCAAAACCGACTCATGACCGTTCGTCGCGCTGCTCATTCCCTTTGATTCGCATCACTGCCCGCGATACCGCCGCGACCGCGCGGTCAACATCGCCCGCGGCGATGCCGTAGTGCAGCGCCGCCCGCACGCGTCCACGATCGCCGTGCGAGACCAGCACCCCCGCTGCCGCCGCGGCCCGAATGAAGGCGCCTGGCTCGCTCGGCTGGCCATATTCGTCAAGCAGTTCGAAGAAAACAAAGTTCGATTCCACCGCGTCCAGCGGCACCGCGAGCTCAGGTATGGCCGCCAGCCCCTCCGCCAGACGCCGCGCGTTAGCGTGATCTTCGGCCAGACGGTCCACCATCTCGTCCAGCGCCACGATGCCCGCCGCGGCCAGGATGCCCGCCTGACGCATCCCGCCGCCCAGCAGCTTGCGCATGCGGCGCGCCTGCGCCACAAACCGCTCGGTCCCACAGAGCAGCGAACCGACCGGTGCCGACAGCCCCTTGGACAGGCAGAACATCACCGAGTCCACTCCCGCCGCCAGATCCGCCACCGGTGTCCCCAACGCCACCGCCGCGTTGAAGAGGCGCGCGCCATCCAGATGCACCGGCACCCCACGCCGCCGCGCCGGTTGCGCCAGCTCGCGAAGCGTTGCCGCCGCGATGACGCGTCCTCCGCACATATTGTGGGTGTCCTCAAGGCATAGCAGCCCCGTCGGCGCCTCGTGGTAGTCATCGCTCGCGAAGGCCGACTCCAGCTCGATTCGATCGAGCGTCCCATCTGGCAGATTGCGCACCGGTCGCAACGTCGAGCCATTGAGACGTGCCGCGCCGCCGACCTCGGCGGTGTAGATGTGCGTGCGATTGCCCACGATCACATCATCGCCCCGCCGGCAATGGGTGAGCATCGCGATGGCGTTGCCCATGGTGCCAGTGGCCACGAAGAGCGCCGCCTCCTTGCCCAGGCGTTCGGCTGCTAGTTGCTCCAGCCGGTTGATGGTCGGGTCCTCGCCATAGACATCGTCGCCGACCTCCGCGCTCGCCATCGCGGCGCGCATCGCTGGCGTCGGCAGCGTGACGGTATCGCTGCGCAGATCAATCGCGTGTGGTGCTGGCATGTTCATGGCCTTCACTTTCAGGGTATCCTCGCACCGGTATTTTGTGCATCATAGCAGCACCGGCAAACATTGTCTCCTCCGGTAGATCGCCGCGTGCATCGTCAGCCAGCAACACGTTGACACCCCGCGCCTGGCGCAGATACAATCCAGCGGGGCTTACCTCTCGTGAGCCTTTTGCTCTGCGAACACGGGCGTTCGCCTCACACGACTTCGACGCGGAAACCGGCCTTTCAGCCTGGTCTTCTGTGCTTGCTGTCGTGCTCAATGCCGATTCTGGAGGGATATTCGGGTGAACATCGTCGTCTGCATGAAAGAGACGCCCGACACGACGGTCGAAAAGCGTTTCACCGCCGAGATGCGCTTGGACCGCGGCGTCCAGGCCATCATCAACCCGTTCGATGAGTACAGCATCGAAGAGGGCCTGCGCCAGCA
>DASYGC010000076.1:0-7674 GCA_036000225.1 Ktedonobacterales bacterium
ACCATCAACCGTGCCGTTGTCGGTTGCCGCCACATCCGTCCCACTGCTCGCCATGGCTCGTCGTCAACCCTTCTGGTTTGCCGCGCTCCACACCATTACGCTGACGTGTCAGCACTCGCCTCAGTCTACCATACTCATACACACCACTGGCCCGGATGGGCGGGCCTCGACGTTACCTGCCGCCATCGATCCGCGCGATGAGCGCGGGAAGTTCGGACAGCGTTTGCACGATGGCCACTGGCCGCTCGTCACCCGCGCCGGGTGGCGGCTCGCTCGGTGCGCGCCACACCAGCACGCTGCGCAATCCCGCGCGATTGGCGCCCACGATGTCGCTGGCGGGCGCATCGCCAATGTACAGGCAGCCGGCTGGTGCCAATCCTACGGCATTGAGCGCGGGTTGGAAGGCGCGAGGATCGGGTTTGCGATAGCCCATCTCGTCGGAAACCCAGAAGCTATCCACGCGGTCAAGCAGGCCCAGGTGGGCCGCCTTCGAGCGCTGACTGTCGGGGTGCGCGTCGCCCGCGCCATTGGTGATGATGCCCACGTGCGGGCCGCCAAGCAGGACATCGAGTACGGTGGCATCGGGAAAGAGCGCGAGATGCGCAAGCTGGGTGGTGCCCAGCAACAGATCGAGCTGGTCGGCGAACGTATCGTCGGCGATGCCCAGCGCGCGCAGGGTCGCGCGAAACCGGCGCAGGCGCACCTCAGCCATTGTGAGGCGACCGGCATCCAGTTCGCGGAAGAGGGTCTCGCGCACGCCGGCCCAGGCGCGCTCAACTTCGTGATTGGTCAGCGCGGGGTGACGGGCACAGAGCCGCGCGAAAGCCGCCGCGCGCCCGGCCTGAAAGGCAGTGGCCGCGTCGCACAGCGTATCATCTAGATCGAAGAAGACCGCGCGGATCATCGTACCTTGCTCTCACGCCAACCCGAGCAGGTCCACCAGACGCGAGGTGGAATAGTTCTCAATGCGCGGCGTGACCACTACTGACTCGACACCGATCGTCGCCATGGACGCGCGTTTGGCGGCGAGCAGTGGATCGTCGGCGGTGACGGCCAGATAGGTCGCATGCAGTGGCGCCAGGAGTTCGACATAGTATTCCGGGTCAATGCGCTCACCTTCAATGAGCACCACCTGGTCAACGCAGCGCAAAGCCGTCAGGAGTTCCATGCGATCGTCTTGCGTCAGGATGGGGCGATGGCTGCCCTTCCAGCGGCGCACACGCGCATCGCTCTCCACGCCGACCACCAGCGCATCACCTAGCCGGCGCGCCGCTTCGAGAAAACGCAGGTGACCCACGTGCAGCAGATCGAAGGCGCCCGTCGCGATGACCAGGCGGGTAGGTTGGGAACCATCGCCCGCGGTCACGGGTCCATCACTCACACATGCGCTCCTCGCGTTCGCCACTGCCGCGGGCGGCGCGCCATCCCGCCGATCTCCGTCGCACGCCCCAGCAGAGCATACCACAGGGCTGAGCCGCCGCTGGAAGGATGACGCGGGCCTGGGTGGGATGTGCCCCCGGCGAAATAACCGAGCCAGCGTGACAACTTCGTCCGCTGGCTCGCTCGACCGATCACGCACCTGATGGTGCCGTTACCACATCACGCATCCATAAACGGCGAGGTCGCCGCGGCTTCCAGGGGCACGTAGATGCGCTTGACCGGTACATAGGACTCGTACTGATCCGCAAAAGGGGCTTCGCTGCCCCGCGGACGCCGCTCATTCGGTGAGCGCCTTGACTCGACCAGCATCCCCAGAGGCGAATGCAAGCCTTCCACTTCGCCCCGTAGGGAGAAGATCTCTTCCAAAGAGGTCGTGACCATGTTGTCCTCCTCGCTCTGCTCGCGTAACAACCGCGCAGCGGGTGGTGCTACTTCGTATCGACGATGTGCATCAGTCACACACCGCAACGGGTATCATACCACATGCCTGGGGAGTACCAGGCGAGCGTCCAGCGGCTGTCGAGCGCGTGGGCCGCGACGCGCCTGGATTGACGATCATTGTGGCGCAAGCTTGACAAGCGGTGTATCCGCTGCCCCTCATCGACGCCACGCAACGGCGCGACGTACAATGCCGCATAATGCTCCTGCTGCGTATGCGGAGTGCTGTGTGGCATTGACCGAGAGAGGAAGACGGGATCCTATGGCCGATGAGACTGACGAAATCCAGCGCTTGCGGGCGGATGCCGCGGCGCGAGCGTACATCGAGACCGAGTTGACGCGGCGCTTTGCCGCCGAAGATGACAGCCTGCGCGCGGCACTGGCAGGCGCACAGGCAGCGAACATGCCGGCGATTCAGATCTCGCCGCTGCAGGGCAAGTTGCTGCAGGTGCTGGCCACCGCTTGTGGCGCGCGCAACATCCTGGAGATCGGCGCGCTGGCCGGCTACAGTAGCATCTGGCTCGCGCGCGCGCTACCAGCTGGCGGCCGGCTCATCTCACTGGAGATCAGCGAGCAGCACGCCGCCGTCTGGCGCGCTTCGCTGGCACATGCGGGCCTGGCTGACCGCGCTGAGGTTCGTGTGGGACCGGCGGACCAACTGTTGCCCGCGCTCCAGTCTGAGGCGCCCTTCGATCTGATCTTCATCGACGCCGATAAACCTGGCTACCCCACCTATCTGGATTGGGCGCTGCGCCTGAGCCGTCCCGGCAGCGTCATTGTCGCGGACAACTGCATTCGCGGAGGCGTGCCGCTGCGTGGCGACAGCGCCGATGCGGGTATGCGCGCCATCGACGAGTACGATGCGCGTGTGGCCAGCGATCCGCGCCTGCGCTCGGTGGCGCTGCCGCTCGACGACGACGGCATGGACGGGTTTGCCATCTCCGTGGTGAACGGCGCATGAGCGCGCCGCCCAGTGGTGCTGGCCAGGCCGCCTCGGACGCTTTCGGGATCTGGGTGCCCGTAGAGGTGCGCTATAGCGACCTCGACGCGCAGAGCCACGCCAACAACGCGGTCTTCTTCACCTATTTCGAGCAGGCGCGCATCAGGTATTTCAACCGGGTGCGGCAGATCGGGCGCGAACTGGTAGCCGCTGGCGCACTGAAGCCAGCCGGCGCCACCCGGACGGCGGCGGTGGCTCCGGCCGCGACCGATGACCAGTTGGAGTTGCCGCTGGTCATCTCCGAGGCGAATTGTGTCTACAAGCGCCCGATCGCCTCGCTCGCGCCCATCGTCGTCGGCGCGCGCACGACGCGGCTGGCGCGCGCCTCGCTGATCATCGCGTATGCCGTGCGCGCCGCGCCCGATGGCGTGCTGTATGCCTCGGGGAGCACGACGATCGTCTGCGTCGATCCGCGCACGGGCCGGCCACAGGGGCTGCCGCACTGGGCGGTGGCGGCGCTGCGCCGGCTCGAACCGGCGATCGGGACCTGATGGGGCGCCGTGGCGCGCTCCTTGCCCTCGCGCGGGTACTGTGTGCTATGCCGCTTGACGGGCAGGTGAGCGGCGCGTACACTGGCCCGGGAGCCAGGAAGCTCGTGCGACGTGATACACTCAACGCGCATAGGTACTATCAGCGCGGTGCTCAGCGCGGTTTCGGGAGGCGTCCACATGCTGAGGCGAATCATCGCCGGCATCCTGGGAAGTATCGCGGGAGCGCTGCCGCTGGTTGTCGTGAATGTGCTGGTGAACGGCGGCGGGGCCTTTGGTTCGCTCGAAGCGCTAGTGGTTCAGGATGTGGTGGTGTTCGGCGCCGGTGCGCTGCTGGGCGGCGTCGCGCTGGGCGGGGTGGTCGCGGGCTGGATCGCGGGCCGGCACGGCGGCACGGTCGCGGCGGGCATCGCGGGCACGATCTCCGCGGTGCTCTATGCGGTGTTGGTCATCCTGTTCGTCGTGGGAGGCGCGAAGGCGGGGTGGGGACCACCTATCGCGGCGCTGCACCCGCTGCGGGCCAGTGCGGCGATCCTGCTCGTGTCCACGCTCTTGCTCGGCGTCGCGTTGCTGACCGGTGCGCTGGTTGGACGCGGCGAGCCACCGGCTGAGCTCGCGCCGCCGCCACCCACGCGCTCCCGGTATCCGGCGCGACCCATGGAGCCAGCGGCTGGCCGCCCGCCGTATGCCGCGCTGCCCCAGCGCCCCGAGCGACGGGCGCCATCTTCAATGCCACGTAGCCCCACTGGCGTTCGGCCGCGATCAGCTACCAGCCAATCAGATCCTCGCGATCGCCGGTGAAAGGACCGGGTCATATCATGGCGCGCTTGATCTTTCTGGGCACCGGTGCGGCGCTGCCGACCGCGCACCGCGCCAACACGACGCTGGCGATCAGCGGCGCGGAGCCGGGGCGCTGGCTACTGATTGACTGCGGCGGGGACGTGTATCGCGCCCTGGTGCGGGCCGACATCCCGGTCGATGGTGTTACCGACTTATTCATCACGCACGCGCATATCGACCACATCGGCGCGCTCCCCTCGCTGATCGAGAGCTTCCGCATTGGCGGCCGGCGCGCGCCGCTGCGCATCTGGGGTATCCCCGAAGTAATGGAAGTGGTGGATCACCTGCTCGCGTTGTACCGCTACGAGCTGACACTGGATCAGTGGCCCTTCGCCATCACCTTCCACCGCACGCTTCCCGGATCTGACCTGAAGCTGGCGGGCCTCGACGTGCGCATCGAGGCAATGGACCATGCGCTGCCATCGGTGGGCCTGCGCCTGGCGCTGCCCGGCGGACCGGTGTGCTACAGCTGCGATACGCAGCCGACACCGAAGCTGGCGGAACTGGCGCGCGGTGTGGTGCTATTGATCACCGAATGTACCTTTCTGCACCGCGACCAGGCAGCCGCACGCCACAGCCGCCACCTGACAGCGCGTGAGGCCGGCGAACAGGCCGCCGCGGCCGATGCGCGCGCGCTGGCGCTGGTGCATCTAGGGGTCGGCGACCACTGGTCGGAAGAGAGTGCGCGGGCCGAGGCCGCCAGCGCGTTCAGCGGCCCAATTCTGATCCCTGATGATGGCCAGGCCATCGAGGTGTGAGTTCACCCGGCTAGGTTCCTGGCACCGGCCCTCCCGCATCGAGCACGTACGCCAGCAGCAGGCGCGCCGTGGCCTCCAGCGCGTCGCGGTGGGTGCGCTCCCAGGAGTGCGAGGCATCGACCCCCGGCCCAACCAGCGCGGTACGGAACTCGCCACCGCTGAGCAGCGCGGCGCTGGCATCCGAGCTGTAATGCGGGTACACGTCCACCTGATAGGGTATCCCTTCCGCGTGCGCGAGCTGGCGCAGCCGTGTGCTCAAGCCATGGTCGTAGGGGCCGCTACTATCCTTGATACAGATCGTGGCGGCGTGCTCGCTGGAGGTCTGTCCCTCGCCCACGGCGGCCATGTCCACCGCCACGAATTCCGCGATACCGGCTGGAATGCCCGCCGCGGCTCCGTGGCCGACCTCCTCCTGAACGGAGATGAACAGCGCGGTGGCGCGGGCGGGCACCAGTCCTCCCGTGCGCAGGGCACGCGCCAGCCCCAGCAAGATCGCGACACCCGCCTTGTCGTCCAGGTGGCGCGACTTGATATAGCCGGCGTCGGTCACCTGGGTGCGGGCGTCGAGCGAGACGAAATCGCCCACCGCGATACCCAGCCCCTCGGTCTCGTCGCGTGAGGTGGTATGCGCATCCAGGCGCACTTCGAGGCTGGAGTCGGTCCGTTCGAGGCGATGCAGTTCCTGGCCGTGAACATGCGCCGACGCACGGGTCGTCAACACCGTGCCCGAGATCTGGTGTCCCCTCTGGGTGTGAACCAGGCAATATTCGCCTTCGATGGTATCCCAGGCATAGCCACCGATTTGCGTGAGCCAGAGCCGCCCATTCTCCTTGATGCCCTTGACCATGGCTCCCAACGTATCAACGTGCGCGCTCAGCACGCGTGGCTCCTCAGCCGCGCGCCCGCCCAGCTGCGCGATCAGCGCGCCTTTGCGTGTGCGGCTGGTCGGCACGTCGAGTGCCGCCAGCTCGCGCCGCACCACGGCGATTGCCGGCTCGGTCAGCCCGGTTGGGCTGGGTGTGCGGCACAGCTCCACCAGCAGATTTTGGATGTAATCCAGGTCGAAGTACTGGATCGTCTTGTGGGTTGCACGATCGGTTGTCTTGCTCACACGCTCTCCCCTTCGGCTAGCGGCCATTCGATTCTCTCCGCGAGTATAACCGCCACAGAGCGAGCAGAGCAAGAGGGGCGCGCGTGCGCCGGCACAGCATCAGGCCACTGGTCCAGCCGCGCCGCGCCACTATGATATACTGGTGGTAGCTTGGAGGATAGAACACCCGTTCCGGCACGGGGCGGGCGAGCGGGGGTGCGTGTATGACGAAGCGGATCGTCTCAGGAGAACCGGGCGAAGAAGATGCGCAGGAGGGAAGTCTCCGTCCGCGCCGTCTGGATGAATATATCGGCCAGGATGGCGTAAAGGCCAACTTGCGCATCCTGTTGGAGGCCGCGATCAAGCGGGATGAGGCGCTAGATCATGTGCTGCTGTATGGGCCGCCGGGGCTGGGCAAAACCTCACTGAGCAAGATCATCGCCACCGAGTTGGGCGCGAATATCCGCGAGACGTCAGGGCCCGCCATCGAGCACGCGGGCGATCTGGCCTCTATCCTGACCACGCTCGAAGCGCGCGATGTACTCTTCATTGACGAGATTCACCGTCTCAGTCGGGTGGTGGAGGAACGGCTGTATTCGGCGATGGAAGATTACGCACTCGACCTGATCATCGGCAAGGGACCCAGCGCGCGTGCCATGCGACTGCCGCTCAAGCCGTTTACCATCGTCGGGGCCACCACACGCCTGAGCGCGCTCACCGCGCCGCTGCGCGACCGCTTCGGCGTGATCTATCGCCTGGAGTTCTATGAACCCAGCGCCGTACAGCAGATTCTGCGCCGCTCCTCGCGTATCCTGCACGTTGAGATGCAGGAGGACGGCTGCGAGGAGATCGCGCGCCGTGCCCGTGGCACGCCACGTATCGCCAACCGTTTGCTCAAGCGTGTGCGCGATTATGCGCAGGTGCGCGCCGATGGCATCATCACGCGCGAGGTGGCGCGCGCCGCGCTGGAGGCGCTGGAGATCGACGAGTTGGGACTCGACCGCACCGACCGCACGCTGCTGCTCACGTTGATCCAGAAATTCGATGGCGGCCCCGTCGGCCTGGACACGCTGGCGGCGAGCACCAGCGAAGAATCGGACACGGTCGAGGATGTCTACGAGCCGTATCTGCTGCAGCAGGGTCTGCTGGCGCGCACCCCGCGCGGACGCATCGCCACGCGGCTGGCCTACGAGCACCTGGGGCTGCCCTACCGCCCCCCTCCAACGCAGCCGGGTTCGCTGTGGGACAACCCGGCGCCATAGGGGCCGTCGCGCGCAATCGCTGGCACATCACCATGAACCGGCCAGTGAGTACGCTTGAGTGGTATGCTCGTTTCAGGAACGTCTAGAGCGGAACAGGAAGAGAGCACGATGAGCTATGCCACCGCCCGCAAGCGCGGCGCGAACAGCGAAGCCAACAAGCTGTACCCCGAAGATCGCGCGGTGCATGAGTGGTATCGCTTCGTCCTGTCGTTCCCTCCCCATCTCGTCCGTGAGTACCTGCAGCGCTTCAAGGTTGGCTCCGAGCAGCGCGTGCTGGACCCATTCTGTGGCACGGGCACGGTACTCGTGGAATGCAAGAAGCTCGGTATCCCCAGTGTCGGCGTGGAGGCCAATCCAC
>DASYGC010000077.1:0-7595 GCA_036000225.1 Ktedonobacterales bacterium
CCGGCTGTAGGTGGCCCGCGCACGCAAGGCCGGACGCCATCCGCGTGGCCTGATGGGTTTCCGAATGCGCTCCTCTGCGGCAAACATGGGCTGTGGCAGGTGCTTCAGGGGGCAGCAACCAACACACACCGCGCACCCGAAGAGGCTCAAGGAAGCTGCTGGTAGGTCTGGTGCGCGATGGCTACCACGTCGTTCGGGAGGAACGCCCCCATGACCTGGCGCACGCCCTTTGCTCGATCTTCCACGCTGCCCTGTGCCTCAAAAATCTGCGCGCCGTAGGCCGCGAGATCGGCCACGATGCGCTCATAGCGGTAGTAGGCGAGCGCGAACGGGTCAACGTCGGTGGGGCCGTACCCTTGGTAGAACAACTCGGCCTCACGCGCGGCGTTCCAGACGGCGCCGACGCCGCCGCCCACGAACATCAAGTCGCGCTCCTTGGGCGCGAGCAGTGGCTCGTCCCAGTCCACGATGACCAGTTCATCGTGCGCGCCCAGCAAGACATTGCCGGCGTGCAGGTCCGTGTGGCACAGCACGAACGGGCACGCGCGCTGGCGCAGCATCTTGCCCAGCTGGTCGGCGCGCGCCACCATCGAGCGGATCGTGGCGCGCTGGGTGATCCAGAAGGCCGCCAGGCTTTGGGCGACCGGGTCGGCGTAGGCGCGTGTTTCGATCTGTCGGTCGAATCCCGTCACGCTGTCGCGCCACTGGGGTGAATAGTCTTCGCGTGGCACGCGCCGGGCGAGCGCCGTGGGTAACACCGTGGCATGCACCGCTTGCAGGGTCTGGCCGAGGGCGACCCATTGCGCATCCGTGAGGGGCGACGCGAAGCCGTTGTGGCCTTCGAAGAACGGGTAGAGGATCCACGCAAAGCCATGTGCCGTTGTCCACAGCCGGTGCGTCAAGGTCGCGAGAGGCGCCATCACCGCGTGGATACCTTGCGCCCGCAGCCAGGCGGGCATGCCCACCGCCACTTCGTCGAAGCCCGCACGCTTGAGCTTGAGAAAGTACGGTGTGCCATCGTCCGTCTCGACGCGGTAGACGGCGGCGTTGACATCCGCGCCGAGCGGCAGAAAGGTCACCTGGGCGATGCGCAGCCCATAGGCAGCGCGCAAACCGGCGCTGATCGTGTCGGCGGAGAGGTCGGGCGGTGTCAGCATGCGTGAGGCGCTTTTGGCACGGTTGCAACTCACAAACAACGGCGGCTCCGCCATCGGCGAAGCCGCCATCTCGGGTGGGCGATATCCGGCTCGAACGGATGACCTCCACGATGTCAACGTGGCGCTCTAACCAGCTGAGCTAATCGCCCGGGTGCGGGGTTAGTGTAACATCCGCTGGAAGCCCGCGTCAAGGGCAGTGAGCAAGCGGGCGAACAAAACGGGATCACTCACCCGACGCGGCGCCGCCCGGTGCATCGGAAGCGGCGCCTGAACCTACCGGCCCCCATAGTCGGCGCGTGGCCACGTTGCCCACAAAGTAGCCGGCGATACCCAGGCCCACCGTCACCACGCCAAAGACGGCGAACATCACGTTGACCGATGGCAGCACCTGCGACACGACCAGCGCGAGCACCAGGCCGAGGAAGAGCCCGACGATCAGGCCCAGCGTGCAGCCGATGTGCGACAGGTTGCGGCCGCGTAGACGTTCCATGTGTGATATCTCCCGCTTATGGGGGCTGATAATGCCGGTGGGTGGGCCATTCGCTCTGGTTATAGCGCAGTGATTACCTTCATCGCCATTCGCGGGATCAAGCGATGCACAGGTGAGCACGACGGCTCCGTCAAGACATCGGGTTCTTAGTGACTGAGTGGTGTGAGCTGTATTTGCTGCGCCAGCCCATAGGCGGTCGGGAGGTCACTATCGCTCTCGACAAATACACGACCGATCACGAGTACCGACTTGTTCGGCGAAGTAATCTGTGTCATTCCCGGCGACACGGTGCCTTTCCAGCCCGGCCCACTCATGAGGAAATCGCCAGCCGCGGTTCCCGTGGTGCGTTTGCCGACGTAGGCAAAATCAGTGCCGTCCGACGGATCAGTGAACTGCACGCTGTAGTAGCGGCCCGCCATGTCCGGCACGTGCAAAACTTGTGGCCCTTTGGAGAGGTCGAGCCAGCCGCCGATGTAGAGCACGTCGTCGGTCCCGGTGGCTAATAAGCTGGCGTTTGATGCCGCGGGCGAAACGCGCGTGGGCACCGCGTACAGCGTATTGACGGGGATGGGGCCGCCGGGGCCATGCCGCACGATCGCGCGTTTGAAGGCACTGTACGCGAACGTTGGCCACAGATAAATGAACACGACCGTGCCGAGTCCCCAGACGATGACGGTCACGACGACGAACCCAATGAGCCCGCTTCCCCCCGCGGAAAAAATTCTGTAGACGACCCAGGCGAGGATGGCCAATATGATGAACGTCACGGGATAGGCGTATTTCAGAATCAACCGGTTCATCGCAGTGCCCTCTTCAGTCCACTCGCTCGACTGGCGGCACGTGGTACTCGCCGTCGAGGACCGCACGGCCGGGCACATACGCGCGGAGCATCAGCTTGAAGTTGCCTGCCGGTGCCGGCAGCCAGTTGGACTCGTTCCCGGCAGGAGCAGTGCGTCGCAGATAAATGTCGATGGAGCCATCGGCGTTTGGCACGAGGCCGGAGCGACTGCCGACACCATAGCGATTGATGGGGTTGCGCACCATGTACCCCACCACATCGGTGATGGTCAGCGACCAGAAGGCATCGTTCGGTGGGAGTTGTCCTGCCGGAAATCGCAGGACGTATGCGCCCTGGCCGTTCAGCCTCCGCCCCGCGCTGTCGACGGTCGTCGTCCAGTACGCCGCCTCTTGCGCCACATTGACGCCGGGCAGGATTCTGGCGCAGGCGGCTCGCACCAGGAGGCCATTGCCGGGCTGGCCGGCTTTCATGGTGGTGCTCCAGCCGTTGACGGTCGTCGTCATGGCTCTCACCGCCGCGTTCATCATGACCTGTGCCGTGACAAACGCCAGCACGGCGCCGACAATGATGGCTTGCACGACGTGCGAGACGGAGAGCGTTGTGAGGATATTTGTCATGCCTTGAGTATACCACTGCAGCGGTGAACCACACCGGGCCGCCCTCGCGGCGAGCACCTCACCAGTTGGCCAGTCAAATACTCAGACGCTTGCGGTTTCGCGCAGCACCGCCATGGCCGCGTTGCGCCCATTGATGGCGATGACACTGCCGCCGGGATGGGTACAGGCGCCGCACAGGAAGACGCCGGGCATCGGGGTGCGATAGCGCAGCCGCTGGTCCCACATGTACGGTGGCAGACACTCTCCCTGGAAGATGTGCCCGCCCGTCAGCCCAACGTGGCGCTCGATATCGGGCGGTCCGAGCACCTCCACGTCTACGATCGCGTCGGGAAAGTTGCTCACATAGCGTCCGATGGAACTGATAGCCAGCTGCTTGACCTCGGCGCGCCGCGTATCCCAATCGCCCTCGGTGAAGGCATAGGGGACATACTGCGCGAAGACGCTCATGGTCTGCTGGCCAGCGGGCGCGACCGTAGGATCGTGCGCCGTCTGGAAGTAGAGCTCGGTCCAGAGTTGCTCGGGCAGTTCGCCGCGCCGCGCCGCCGCGAAGCCATCGCGCCACGCCTGCTTGGAGAGCGGCGTGTTGATCTGCCCGGCGTGGTGTGGCTGGTTGGTGCCAGGCCGCGCGCGGAAGTTCGGCAGTTCATGCAGCAGCATGTTGCATTTCACCGTGCAGCCGGTGATGGGGATGGACTCGACCTGCGCCTGCCAGCCGCTGTCGCGCTGGTCGCCGAGCAGGCGCGCGGTCACCCGCGGATCGGCGTTACTAACCACGACCGGGGCGTGGAGCAGTGTGCCGTCGGCCAGCCGCACCCCCGCACCGGGCAGGATCGCCGCCACTGGCACCCCCGCCGCGACCACCGCGCCCAGCTCACGGGCGATGTCGCACAGAATGAACGAGACCCGGCCCATGCCGCCCCGCACGTAGCCCCACACGCCGGTGTAACCATCCAGCCGGCCCGAAGAATGGTGGAAATTGATGGAGGCGGTTCCGCTATCGAAGGGTGAGGCGTTGGTGCCGATGATGCCCTGGCCCAGGTAGGCGAGCTGCAGCCGCACATCGGTCAGGTAGCGTTCGACGAACTCGACCATACTCCACTCGAAGAGCAGCCCGCGCAGATCCGCATCGTGGCCGATGCGCTCTTCGAGTTGGTCGCGTGTGGGCGGCTCGCCGATCCAGGTGTCGCGTTCGCCCGCTGGACGTACGGCCTCGCGCAGGCGCCGCATCACGTCCTGCATCGCGCGCCAGCCGTTGACATCGCGCGGCGCGAAACGCTGAATCTCCGCTTCGCAGGCGGCGTCGTCCTCCCACAGTTGCACGCTACTACCGTCCTCGAAGGGCACGAAGAGGCCGTTGGTCGCGGGGGTCCAGGCGAAGCCGTGTTCGCGCAGCTTCAGCTCGTCCACCACCAGCGGATGCAGCAGGCCGACGAGGTAGGCGCACGGCGACATCTTGACACCGCCCCAGAGTTCTTCCAGCGTACACGCGCCACCGATGCGCTCGCGCGCTTCCACCACGAGCACGCGTTTGCCGGCGCGCGCGAGGTAGGCGGCACACGTCAGTCCGTTGTGCCCGGCGCCGACGACGATCACATCCCAGTGTTGCGCCGCCAGTTCGCGCAGCGGCGCCGGCAGGCCGATCTTGCCCAGTACCGCGTCGGCGGGGACAGTGGCGGCATCGAGCGTAGACATGGAGGCACCTCCAGGAGCAGGGTAGGTTGCGATTACGCGTCAGGCCAGCGGCATGATGCCGTAAGGCAGATCACGGTGAAGATCTGTGCAATGAGCATATCACGGCGAATCCGGTTGCATCGTCGCGGTCAGCCAGCGGTTCGAACCGCGAAACTGTGCTACGCCCATACGCCAGGACGAAGATCGGCTGCGAATCCTGTTTGTCAGTCTGCCTCGCCCAGCGCCTCACGCACGGCCTCCTCCAGCGACATCGCCCGACCTGCCGCCAGCGCCGCGTGCCACGCGTCCTCACCCAGGGCAGCGCGCGTGGGCTGCGACTCCGCCTCCAACTCGGCGCGCTCATGCGGTGGCAGCGGTGCGCCGATCGCGTCGCGCACGGCGGCCGCGGCGCCCAACAGCCGCACCGCGCGCACACGTTGGCCCACTGCGCCTACCGCTGCCGCGTCCATGGCGAGCCCCTCCAGGCCAATGGCCATCGCCCACGGATCTCCGTACTCCTGGGCCAACGCCAGCGCCTCGCGATAGCGCGCCCCGGCCTGCGCCAACTGGCCATGGCGGCGCGCCACGTTCCCCAGGTTGCACAGCATGGTATGGACTCTGCGGTCGCCGGCCTGCCGCGCCACGGCGAGCGCTTCTTCATAGTAGGCGGCCGCGCGCGCCAGATCGCCCCGCAAATACGCCATCTCGCCCAGATTGTTGAGCGGAAGCGTCAGATAGGCGGGATCGCTCATCGCACGTGCTTGCTCCAGCGCCTCCTCGTAGCGCCGCGTCGCCAGTTCGTTGTCGCCCAGCCAGGACCACGCGATGCCCATGACGTTGAGCGTTTGGACCACCTGGCCCTGATCTCCCGCCGCACGCGCCAGCGGCAAACACTGCTCCAGCCGGGAAAGTCCATGGCGGCAGTCTCCCTGCGTGACCGCCAGATCGCCCGCCGTGTACAGGGCCCGGGCCAACACCGCATCGGGCACGACATCGGGAACCTCGTGTCCCGTGGCCGCGCCCGCACTCGCGCCTGGCAGCGCCAGCGTCAGCAGACTCTCCAGCCACTCGCGCCCCTCGCTCAAATAGCCACGAATATCCCAGAAACGAGCCATCACCCCCGCCAACCGCAGCCCGGCCGTCGTGAGGCCCTGTGCGCGTGTCCACCCCAGCGCCGCGCGCACGTTGTCGTGCTCGCGTTCCAGCGCCGCGAGCCAGTGTGCTTCCCGCGGGCCACGATAGTGCCGCGCGGCCCGCTCGGCCAGCGCGAGTACGGAGGCCAGGTGGGCCTGGCAGAGCGCCGCGGCCTCGCCACTGATCTCCAGCCGTTCGAGCGCGTACTCGCGGATGATGTGGAGCATGCCGAAGCGCGCCTCACCGTCTTCCACCTGCTGCCGCGCCAGGCCATGATCCACCAGCGTCGCCAGGCATTCCAACACCTCGCTGCCCAGCGGCGCCACGCCCGCGGGCGCCATGCAGACCGCTTCGGCGGCCTCCAACGTCCACCCGCCGGCGAACACGGCCAGGCGGCGGAAGAGCGTGCGCTCGTCCGCCGTGAGCAGGTCCTCGCTCCAGCCGATGGTGGCCCGCATCGTGCGCTGACGCGCTTCCAGATCGCGCGCGCCGCCGCTGAGCAGCTTGAGCTGGCTGGAGAGCCGTCCCAGCAGCGCCTCGGGCGGCAGCAGCCGCACGCGTGCGGCGGCCAGTTCGATGGCCAGTGGCAGTCCGTCCAGCCGCGCGCAGATCTCGGCAATGGCCGGGGCATTGGCGGCGGTCAGCGCGAAGTCGGCGGTGGCTTCCTGGGCACGCTGGATAAAGAGCGCCACGGCCGAGTACTGGGCCAGGCGCATGGGTGACTGGGTTGCCTGGCTCGCGGCCAGCGAGAGCGGTGCCACGCGATAGGCTTTCTCGCCGCGCAGGCGCAGCGGTATCCGGCTCGTGACCAACACCTTGAGCCGTGGGCCAGCCTCCAGCATCCCAGCTACATCCGTGGCGGCCGCGACCACCTGCTCGAAGTTGTCGAGCAGCAAAAGGAGGTCCTTGCCGCGCAGGTACGCGCGCAACGTCTCGGTGAGGGGCTGTCCACTGGTCTCCTTCAGGCCCAGCGTCTGGGCGATGGTCGGCAGTACCAGGGCAGGATCGCTCAGGCGCGAGAGACGCATGAACCAGACGCCGTCGGCAAAAGCGTCCATCAGTTCGGCGGCCACCTGGATGGAGAGCCGCGTCTTGCCGATGCCGCCGGGACCCGTCAGCGTCACCAGCCGCGGCCCGTTCCCGCGCAGCAGGGCCGCGAGCGTGGCGACCGCCTCCTCGCGCCCGATGAGCGGTGTCGGCTGCACGGGCAGGTTGTGTGGACGGGTTTCCAGTGTTTTGAGCGGCGCGAACTCGGCGGGCAGCCCCGGCAGGACGAGCTGATAGAGGTGCTCGGGATGCGGCAGGTCCTTGAGCCGATACGTGCCCAGGTCGCGCAGGGACATGCCGTCGGACATCTCGTGCTCGACGAGATCGCGGGTGGTCCGCGAGAGCAGCACCTGCCCGCCATGGCCGGCGCCGGCAATGCGCGCCGCGCGATGGACATCCAGTCCAATATAGGACACGCCAACGAGCCGCGGGGCCCCCGTGTGCAGTCCGACGCGCGCGCGTACCGTGGCGCCGTCTGGCCAGGCGTGCTCAGCGAGGGCGCGGGTGACCTGAATGGCGGCGGTGACCGCGGCGAGGGCGGTAGGGAAGGCGACAAAGAAGCTATCGCCCTGCGTGTTTACTTCGCTCCCGCCGTGCGCGGTCCAGGCCGCGCGCAGCAGCCGCTGATGGTCGTCGAGCATCTGGGCGTAGCGGTCACCCAGAGCTTGAAGCAACTGGGT
>DASYGC010000078.1:0-4371 GCA_036000225.1 Ktedonobacterales bacterium
ACATGTCCGGACAAGCGCGCCCATCAAGTGCGGCTCGTGGTGGAATCGAGGTCCGCATCTGTCTACCATTGACCGCATTTGACGAGTTGTGGGGCGCGCGCGGGTAGGCTACAACTGATCCTGACGGCAGCCAGAGCACCGGGCACCGCCAGGAGGCTTGCCGCATGTCCGATTCACCGTTCGATTCACGATCCGAAGCGCTGCCAGACGCGTTCGCGGCTCCGCACACTGGCGCGACTCCGGCAAGCGCAGCCGTGCCCGCTGACACGACGCCCGCTGACGACGCCAGCGCGCCGCGCGTAGCCAATACGCTCAACCCGGTGCAGCGAGCCTTCGTGGATGCCACCGCGCGTTTCAGCTTTTATGTGGGTGGAGTGGGCGCGGGCAAGACCTTTGCCGGCGCGGTACGCGCCATTCGCCGCGCGCAAGCGCACCAGGGCTCACTGGGGCTGGTGGGCGCGCCCACCTATCCGATGTTGCGCGATGTAACCGAGCGCACCTTCTTCGAATTGCTGCCCCCCGAACTGCTGGAGCGCTACAACAAATCGCAGCATCATCTGCGCCTGACCAATGGCAGCGAGGTGCTGTTCCGCTCGCTGGACGCGCCCGACCGCGTGCGCGGCCTGAACCTGGCGTGGTTCTGGATCGACGAGGCGCCCCTGTGCGGCCACTACGCCTGGAAGGTGCTCAAGGGGCGTCTGCGCCAGCGTGGCTTCGAGCCGGCGGGCTGGGCCACTGGCACGCCACAAGGGCGCGATGGCTTCGCGCGCGATTTCGAGCTGGCGCCGCTGCCCCGCCACCAGCTCTTTCGCGCCTCCACACGCGCGAACCTGGCGAACTTGCCGCCGGGCTACATTGACGACCTGGGCTATACGGGCGCCTTCGCCGACCAGGAGATCGAAGGTTTGTTCATCGCCTTCGCCGGACTGGTCTACACCTTCGATGCCGCGCAGGATGGCAACCTGCGCGCGCCGGCGTCCGATGCGGTCTTCACGCGGGTGATCGGAGGCATCGACTGGGGCTACACCAATCCCGCCGCCGCGCTGGTCTTCGGCCTGGATGGCGACCGGCGCGCCTGGCAGCTGGCCGAGTTCTACCAGCGCCGTGCCGGCCTGGCCGACGTGCTGTTGCCGGCGATCGTGCGGCTGACCCGCGCGCACGGTGTGGCAATGTGGTACTGCGGACCTGACGAGCCAGAGCACATCGCCGCGCTCAACGCCGCGCTGGCACGCGCGAGCCAGCCCTGCCGCGCGCAGCCAGCGGATAACGCGGTCGTCGCCGGCATCCAGACGATCGCGGGGCTGCTCGCGCCGCGCGCCGACGGCACACGTGGGCTATACGTCAACCCGCTGTGTACGGCCACCATCGCGGAGTACGGAGCCTACCAGTACGCCACCGCGCGCGAGGGTGCCCTGCGCGACCCCACCGAGCACCCGCTCAAGCAGAACGACCATGCGCTCGATGCCACGCGCTATGCCTTGCACAGCGAACTGGGCCGGGCCGCGCGCACCGAGGCCTATCTGGCGGACATGCGCTGGCGCGCGGAGCGGGAATGAGGTGTGCGCGGCGACTGGGTCAATGCGTTTGGGGGTTCTCGACGACGAAGCCCTCAGCGCTGGCGGCTTTCAGGAGGTCCACATCGGCGGTAACGAACACGACATCGCCACCAAGTTTACGGGCATCGTCGCGGGCAATCGCGATCTTCACGCACCAGTTCAACACTTGTCAATCCCAGGGCTTTCGCCGCCGCCGCTGCCGCGGTACCTGCCTCGGTGAGAACCCGGTCCTCTTGATCGGATCCATATGGTGGTAGATGCCCCTCATCTGGACCTTCAGGCTCAGAGGTGGTCGGTAGGATATGACCGAGACTACGCATGTAAGCGATGAGCGGATCTTGCTGGGGGGTCGCTGCCGGGGGTGGGGCATAGCGTTGAGCCACTTCCGCCACCGCCGCTCGCACGAGCGCCTCCACAGATTGGCCGGTTTGCTTGGCTACCGCGGCAAGCCATGCGTATTCTTCATCAGAAATCGTGATCTGCATAGGCACCCCTTCCCGTGAAACCCCTACCACGCATCTGAAAGTACATTGTAGCCCATAGACAGCCAGGACCATCTACCTGCGCCGACCAGTGTGCCGCGGGATAGAATCCACCCCAGTGGCCGCCGTTGCTGTGCGCGGTGAATCCGGTTGCGCGTGGAATAGTGTATAATTGCGCAACGCATGCGCTGGCATGCGGCGGCGTCATTGACGAGCATCTAGGGGAGGCAGCACATGTCCGAACCGTACGATCCCGCGCAGGGCGTGCCCCCGGCTTCACCGCCGGGCGCCGGTGTCCCACCACAACCCGGTGGTTACGCGCCGCCACCGGCGCCGGGCGCGCCGCCCTCCTATGGGGGTTACGCGCCACCACCGCAGCCGGGGTATCCTCCAGCCGGCGCGCCCCCACCCAACGCTGGCGGCTACGCACCGCCTCCACCGGGTGCTCCACCCTACGGAGGATATGCGCCACCGCCGCCAGGCGCGGGATATCCCCCGCCGTATGGCTATGGTGGTGCTCCAGTTGCCACGCCTGGTCCGCCCAACCGCTGGGGGCCCACCTCGATCAGCATGGAGCCGAATGTCGCCGCGGGCCTGAGTTATCTCTCGATGTTCTTCCTCGGCCCGATTGTGCCCATCGTGTTCTTCTTCATCGAGAAGTCCAATCGCTTCCTGAAGTTCCACGCGGCCCAGGGCATCTTGATCTCGATCGCTGGCTTTGTTTTCGGCATCGGGCTCATCATCGTCAGCGCCATCCTTACCGCCCTGGCGATCGCCTCTCAGAGTGGCGCGTTCATCGGGCTGGTGTTCGGGCTGCTCTCCCTGATCGAGATCGTGGTGGGCCTCGGTGTGGCGGGCCTGGTGATCTGGGCGATCGTAGCCGCCTTCTCGAACCAGTACCTCAAGCTCCCGGTGATCGGCAATATCGCCGAGAAGTGGGTGGGCGGACCGGCGGTCCCGCTGTTCTGAGGCGTACGAACAATGCGATCCGCCCCACGCCAGGGATGGTTGTGGGGCGGTTAGCGTTTGCCGCTCACCGAGCCGGCCGCCGCGCCCAGCAGCGCCCGGGCGATCACCAGGCGCTGGATCTGGTTGGTGCCTTCCACGATCTGGCCCATCTTGGCCTCGCGCATGTAGCGCTCGACCGGCCAGTCGCGCACGTAGCCGGCGCCGCCCAGCACCTGCACCGCGTTGGTGGTCACGTCCATCGCGGTATCGGTGGCAAGGCACTTGGCCATCGCCACATGCATCGTCGCGGACTCACCGCGATCCATGCGCTGCGCCGCCGCATACACCAGCAGCCGCGCCGCTTCGATCTTCATCGCCATATCCGCCAGCAGAAACTGGATGCCCTCGAAGGCGCCGATCGGCTGCCCGAAGGCCTGGCGCTCCTGGGCATAGCGTGTCGCCACCTCGAACGCCGCCTGGGCCACGCCCACCGACGATGCCCCGATATTCACGCGCCCGCCATCCAGCGACGCCAGCGCGATTTTGAAGCCCTGGCCCTCTTCGCCGAGCCGGTTGGCCACGGGAATCTGGCAGTCCTCGAAGAGCAACTCACCGGTTGGGCTGGCGTGCAGGCCCATCTTGCGCTCGACCTTGCCGAAGCTGAAACCCGGCGTCCCCCGTTCCACCACCAGCGTCGAGATGCCCCGCGCGCCAACTGCCGGGTCCGTCTTGACCATGACCGTATAGAGATCGGCCTCGCCCGCGTTGGTGACCCAGAACTTTGATCCGTTGACCACATAGTGATCGCCCGCGCGCCGCGCGATCGTGCGCAAATTGGCCGCGTCGGAGCCCGCGTGCGCTTCGCTGAGCGAGAACGCCCCCAGCAACTCACCCGCCGCCATGCGGGGCACCCAGCGCTGGCGCTGCGCCGCGTCGCCGAAGCGATCGATCAGCCCGGCGACCATATTGTGCACCGACAGCCAGACGGCGGTCGCCATGTCGTGACGAGCCATCTCCTCGTAGATCACCGCGGCTGTCAGCCGCGAGAGCGCCAGGCCGCCCAAATCCTCGGGCACCAGGATGCCCGCCAGACCCAGATCGGCCAGTGGCTTGAACTGTTCGCGCGGGAAGTGCGCCTGCTCGTCCCACTCATCGGCGTGGGGCGCGAGCTCGTTGCGCGCATATTTCTCCACCAGATCTTTGATTGCCAGTTGCTCGTCGTCGAGCCGGAAGTCCATGCTGTCCCTCCCCATCGCGGGTGCAAAGCTGCCATTGCGCGCGGCTGACTATGCCGTTTCATCGCGCATTGTGGCATGCACCCGGCCATCATGGCAACCGGCGACGCCATGCCTCGGCGCGCCAGTGCCCGCGGCAAGCAAAGCGGC
>DASYGC010000079.1:0-3131 GCA_036000225.1 Ktedonobacterales bacterium
CGTGCCGCGCTACTCCTGGCCCAGCATCGGGATGTTGACCCCGCGTTCGCGCGCCGCCACGATCGCCTCGGGATAGCCGGCGTCCACGTGACGCATGACGCCGGTGCCAGGATCGTTGGTCAGCACGCGCGATAGCCGCGCGGCACACTCATCGGTACCCTCCGCCACGATCACCATACCGGCATGCAGCGAGTAGCCGATACCCACCCCACCGCCGTGATGGAACGAGACCCATGACGCCCCGCTCGCCGTGTTGAGCAGCGCATTGAGGATCGGCCAGTCCCCGATGGCATCCGATCCGTCGCGCATGCGCTCGGTCTCGCGATACGGCGATGCGACCGAGCCGGAGTCCAGGTGATCGCGACCGATCACGATGGGCGCCGATACCTCGCCGCGACGTACCAGTTCGTTGAAGGCCAGCCCCGCCTTATCACGCTCGCCATAGCCCAACCAGCAGATGCGCGCCGGCAGCCCCTGGAATTGGATGCGATCTTGCGCCATGTGAATCCAGCGTGCCAGCGCCTGATCTTCAGGGAACAGCCGCAGAATCTCCTCATCCGTGCGGCGAATGTCAGCCGGGTCGCCCGAAAGCGCCGCCCAGCGGAAGGGTCCCTTGCCCTGGCAGAACAGCGGACGGATGAATGCCGGCACGAAGCCAGGAAAGTGCAGCGCATCCTCCACCCCCGCGCGCAGCGCTTGCCCTCGCAAATTATTGCCATAGTCGAAGACCAGCGCGCCGGCTTCGTCCAGATCGAGCATCGCCGTCACGTGCGCCGCCATCGAAGCCAATGCACGGCGCTCGTACTCCTTGGGGTCGGCCTGGCGCAGTGTGGCCGCGGCCTCCAGCGAGAGGCCGGCCGGAATGTAGCCGTTGAGCGCGTCATGCGCCGAGGTCTGATCGGTTACCAACTCAGGGCGCACCCCTCGCCGCACGATCTCGGGCAGCACCTCAGCGGCATTGCCCAGCAGGCCGATGCTCTTTGCCACGGCCTCGTTCTTGTACCGCTCGGCGCGCGCCAGCGCTTCATCGAGATCGGTCACCATTTCATCCAGATAGCCCGTGTCCAGCCGCCGCTGGATGCGCGTCGGATCCACCTCGACCGCCAGGCAGACACCTTCGTTCATCGTCACGGCCAGCGGCTGCGCGCCACCCATTCCGCCCAGTCCCGCCGTCAGCGTCACCGTCCCGCGCAACGTGCCATTGAAGTGCTGGCGCGCGGCCTCGGCGAAGGTCTCATACGTCCCCTGCACGATGCCCTGCGACCCGATATAGATCCACGAGCCCGCCGTCATCTGCCCATACATCGTCAGCCCCAGCGCCTCCAGCCGGCGGAATTCGTCCCAGTTGCCCCAGTGCGGCACCAGGTTCGCATTCGCGATGAGCACGCGCGGCGCACCTGCATGCGTGCGGAAGACGCCCACCGGCTTGCCCGACTGCACCAGCAGCGTCTCGTCGTTCTCCAGCGCGCGCAGTGATCGAACAATAGCATCGAAGCACTCCCAGTTGCGCGCGGCCTTGCCCGAGCCACCGTAGACCACCAGATCGTCGGGCCGCTCCGCCACCTCCGGGTCGAGGTTGTTCATCAGCATACGCAGCGCAGCCTCCTGCTGCCAACCCTTGCAGGAGATCGTGCTGCCGCGCGGTGCGCGCACCGGGCGTGGCCCGCTCTGTCCCGGGCTCGCGCCGGATGGCATTGCTGTCGGTGCCGCTGGCTCGGTCACACGCTGGGTGTCGTCGTGCTGCGTCATCGTGGTCTGCCCCCTCGCTGGAATCGCGCCGTGGCATCGCTCGGCGCGGGCGCTGCCCCGTCACGATAGCACGCTCCGCGCGTGGGAGGCAAGACAACGGATGCCCCAGGCTCCTGGCGTCTTACGCCTTTGATGCGAGACACTCAACCATGAACCGACGAAGGAGGAGCCCATGAAGCGCACATTTGCCGCGAGTATCTGGCAGGAAGATAACCTGTACGTGGCGCAGTGTTTGGATATTGATGTGGCCAGTCAAGGCACCTCACCAGCGGAGGCGTTGGCGAATTTCCGAGAAGCCCTGGAATGGTACTTTGAGCCACCTACCCTAACCGTCACCGCATCCTGACTGGCCCATTCACCGCGTGCACGAACTCGATCACTGTTCGGGTGTAGACCTCTGGCTGCTCGAGGTTCCAGACATGCCCGGCCCCTGGAACAACACGCAGTTCCGCGCCAGGAATGCCTGCGGCCAATTGGCGCGCCGCGGGCAGATTGACACGGTCCTTGCCGCCGCACAGCACCAGCGTGGGGACCGCTATGGTTGGCAAGATCTTGCGGTGATCGGCATGGCCCGCCGCCCGCAGCACCGCCAGCAACCCGTGCTTCCCCATGCGCCGCGCGTCGGAGCGGGCCACCTCCACCAACTCAGGGTACCGCCGCGCAAAGCTGGCGGGCACGGGATCGGTCACCATGCGCTCGGGCATGCAGGTGATGATCCCCTCTTGCAAGGCCATCACCAGCGGATTGGGATGGACCTGCCCACCCGAGAGCACGAGACTCGCGACCAGTTCCGGTGCGTACTGGCAGAGTTGCACCGCCACCATCGCCCCCAGAGATAACCCAACCAGATGCGCCGGCCCATGCGAGCGTGCGCGGATCAGGTCCGCAACCGCCGCGGTAGCTCCTTTCAGCGTAAATGGTCCGCTGGCAACCGATCCAGCGCATCCGGGCAGATCAGGCGCCAGCACATGAAAGTACGCGGCCAGTGACTCGAGTTGCGGCTGCCACATCCAGCGACCCATACCAGCCCCGTGCAGCAGCACGAGCGTCGGCCGTTCGTGTTGCCCCAATTGAGTAGTTTCCAGCTCACTCGCAGCCATCATGTTCCCTCTTACCTTGTTCACCTGGCGAACCACTTGGTACCCGTTAGCCCAGGCATCCAGCTGTGGGCCAACGCGTCGCCACATCGTTCCGCCGTGCAACTCGCCAGTGCGAACGCGAGCGATCAGCACATCCCTACCCAACCACTGGTGCCGCTTCCGGCGCGGGCGTAGTCGTGCCTGCCTCGCCCGCCCCGTCCGCCTCCGGGGCGGCCACCCGCACGCCGCGCCACATCACCATCGCATACAACCCGCTCAGGATGATGAGTCCACCAGCCACCA
>DASYGC010000080.1:0-6726 GCA_036000225.1 Ktedonobacterales bacterium
CGCTATCACGCCCACGATGCCATTGAGTACCCCCGCCGTGTCGCAGGTGGGTGTCGTGCCGGGCAGCGGGCGCTCCGGAAAGACACAACGCAGGCATGCCGTCGTATGCGGTACTACTGTCATGGTAACGCCATACGCCGCGATCACCCCGCTGTAGATCCAGGGGATTCCCGCGCGCACACAGGCATCGTTGAGCAGGTAGCGCGTCTCGAAGTTGTCGGTGCCGTCGAGCACGACATCCGCACCCTCGATCAGTTGCTCGATGTTGTCAACGGTGACATCCGCCACCAGTGGCTCGACTACCACCTCGTGATTGATCGCGCGGAGCCGCTGGGCGGCGGCGATGGCCTTGGGGAGCCCGCGCGCGATATCCGTTTCGTCGAACAGGATCTGCCGCTGAAGATTGTTGAGCTCGATATAGTCGCGATCGGCGAGCCGCACGCGACCGACTCCGGCGCGCACGCAGTTGTTCGCGAGCACGGTGCCCAACGCGCCACAGCCGACAATTGCCACCGTCGCCGCCCGCAGGCGCCGCTGTCCGGGCGCACCAATGCCAGCAAACAGCGTCTGCCGCGAATAGCGATCGGTTGGCGACCGGCCGGATATCTCCGGAGCGAAAGCCTCCGTCGCCGCATCAAGCGGTGTGGTAACGGGATCATCGGGCGGCTGCGACATCACATGACTCCTTCGAGCTGAGCTGACCAGGTGGCCCCCGTAACCCGAGTGCGTAGGACCTTCGGGCGGGTAGATGCCAGCATACTTCCTGGTATATCCTGGAGTCTATCACACGACACAAAGCGGGTCAGCAACCGGTTCCGGTGCCTAAAAGTAGGACCAATTGGGGAGTTGGAATGGCAAACGACCTATGGTAAAATCGCAGCAGAGGTGAGAAGCGCACTCACGAACGCCACGGGTTGATTGGCTGGGCGGGGCGGCGAGGTATAGCTGATATGACGGCTCCCGATCAGACCAGGAAAAAAATTCTGGTGATCGATGATAGTCCCACGATCCTCGATGTCATCCGTCTTACCCTTGAACAGCAGGGCACCTATCGCGTGGTCGTGGCGGAAAATGGGGTGCAAGGGCTGGAGCAATACTATCGCGAGCAGCCCGACTGTGTGATTGTCGATGTCATGATGCCGCACATGGACGGATTCCAGTTCACGCGCGTGCTGCGTGGGGACAGCCAGGCGTCCCACGTCGCGCTGGTGATCCTGACCACCCTTTCCAGCGGCGACAAGCGGCTCACTGGCTTGCTGTCCGGCGCTGACGACTATGTCACCAAGCCGTTCAAAGGCGCCGAGTTGTGCGCCACCATCGAGCGTGCCATGGCCACGACACCCGAGGAGCGCGCGCAACGCCTGCTGCGCATGGCTGAGGACGATCTAGCGACATGATGAGGCTCGCGGGCCAGCACGCTGGCGAGTTGATCGCGATTCAGGAAGTGAGCTGAGTGTGGCAGCAGAGCCTTTGAGGTCGAGCGCGCAACGCGCCGACCCCCTTCAAGTGCTGGTCGTAGATGCGAACCTTGCGGCCCGTGGCCATGTGCAGCTGGCTCTGGGCGAGGGCTACGCGGTGCGCTTCGTCGCCTCGGCGCAAGAAGCCATCGCCGCGCTACGCCACCCTCTGCCAGATCTGCTAGTCAGCGAAATTGATCTGCCCGACGAGAATGGACTGTTGCTGGTCGAGCGCGTGCGGGCCATGCCCGAGTGTCTGCGTCTGCCCATCATGTTCCTAACCGGACGCGGTGGCATCCAGGACAAGGTGGCGGGCTTCCAGGCCGGTGCGGATGACTACGTGGTCAAACCCGTGGACCCACGCCTGTTCTTCGCTCGGGTGCGGCTGCTCTGCCGCATCAAAGGGCTGGAACGCCGGCAGAGCATCGAGGCCTGAGCGGCAAGTCGCCAAGACGATTCTCAGTTTTGGAATCACCCTTGACACCCGTTCGCGCCCTGCCGTATACTCGCTCAGGCGGCTCCCGATGGTTGGGGCCAATGTGAAGGAGATGGACCGCATGATGACCGATAGCTTCCGCAACACCCGCGGTAGCCAGGGCATCCTTGTGCCTATCGCCCGGCTGCGTCTCGCGCCTCTCGGCGTGGTCTTCAGTGGCTGTGGTGTGCCCATTTCCCTCCTCACGCGTGTTCGCGGACCTGACACGAGATAAGTCGAACACGCGGGACTAGCTCCCGGGGACCATGGGCAGCGAAATGCGCAGCCCATGGTCCTATTTTTGTTGTCTGGCGCCGGGCTTCGTTCTCAGGTCCCGATTCGGCGCATCCCGGGCGGTTCTGGCCGCCGAAGGAGGCATCCTTGGCCCTGCTCAATAGTGACCCCACCGCCTCGAGGAGTCCGCGCGCCACCCGTCCTGGCCTGCTCTCGGCGGCGCAGCTTGCTGAACTGGATACCCACGATGCGCTGGTCATCAGCCACGTGTCCAAGCGCTTCCAGAAAGAGGGCAACGGCATCGCGTGGCCGTGGCGCCGGCCAGTCAGCGCGGCCGCGCGCAAGCGCAAGCTCGTACGGGCAGTCGACGATGTGTCGTTGACGATTCACCGGCGCGAAATCATGGGCGTGCTGGGCTCGAACGGATCGGGCAAGTCCACGCTGATCCGGCTGATCTCGACGCTCCTGCTGCCCGATGAGGGGAGCGTGCTGGTATTTGGTCACGATGTCGTGCGCGAGGAGCGCGCGGTGCAGCGGCTGATCAATCGTGTCAGCGTGGAGGCGGCATTCTTCCGCAAGCTCAGTCCGATGGAGAACCTGCTCTACTCCACACGGCTCTATGGTGTGCCAGCCAGAGAAGCCCGCCGGCAAATCAACGCCATTCTGGCGCGCCTGGGCATCAAGCCCGACCGCATCAACCGCCCGCTGGAACACATGTCGCGTGGCATGCAGCAGAAGGTCGCTATCGCGCGCGCGTTTCTGACGGCCCCGATACTTCTGCTGCTCGACGAGCCGACGACCGGCCTGGACCCACGTTCGAAGCGCGATGTGCAGGAATTTGTGCGCGAACTACGCGACACCCACGATGCCACCATTCTGCTCACAACCCACGACATGGATGAAGCCGACGCCCTGTGCGACCGGATCGCGATCATCGATGGCGGGCGCATCGTCGCCCAGGATACGCCCGCTGGCCTCAAACGCGCCGTCGGCGAACAACTTGGCCTGGGCCACCCTGGCAGCCTGACCGATGCGTTTATGGCCCACACGGGCCGCGACTGGGAGCAGGACGAGCCTGAAGACGAAGATGATGAGGATGATAGTTCTGACGCCTGACGGGCCTGACGATCAGCGCTCTCGCAAAGCGTCCATAAAGCGACCAGATAGAAGAGGCACCCGTGATCGAAGCCATTCGCAACCGCGGCCAGCGCTCAGCCGTGCGTGAGGCCGCCAGCTATGTCAGCGGTGAAGCCAGCAAGGGCTTCGCCTTCATCGAGCGCAACTGGTATCTCACCAAACGCTACGCCTGGTGGGAACTGGTCTGGATTACCTACAACGTCGTCAACGCGCTGGCCGTGACCTTCATCGCCGCTGCCACCCAAAAGCTCCTCCCCGGTGTCCATTTCAAACAGGCGGATATCAACTACATCATCCTATACCTGGTGATCGGGACGGCTATCTGGAGTTTTGTGAGCGTGGTCTTCGACAATGTCACCGAGACCGTCACCATCGAGCGCTGGGAGGGCACCATCGAGTACACCTTCATGGCCCCAGTGTCGCGCCTGACGCATATGCTGGGCACGTGCACCTTCGCCATCGTACACGGGCTGGTGCTCACCGTGGTCCAACTGGTGGTCGTCAGCCTGTTCTTCCACCTGGATATCAGCCATGCCAACCTCGGCGCATCGGCGCTGATCCTGCTGGTCGGCAGCATCTCGTTCATCGGGTTGGGCACTATGGGGGCCGTGCTTCCCCTGCTCTACACCGAGCGCGGCGCGCAGATGACCTACATCATTCGCGCGGTCATGCTCTTGGTCTCCGGTGTGTATTACCCGATCAGCGTGCTGCCAGGCTGGCTGCAGCCGCTCTCGGCCATCTCGCCAGCCACCTATGTGCTCGATGGTCTGCGTCTGGCGATCCTGGGGGGCAAAGGCATTCCCGCCCTGTGGGGCGACATCTGGCCGCTGATCATCTGCGGCATCGTCAGTCTGCCGGTGGGACTGGCGATCTTCAACGCCGGTGAACGCTATGCCAAGCGTACCGGCCGTCTCAAGCGTAACGGATAGACAGAGAGGATTTCCCTCCATGCCAGCCAAAGCAACGCCCGCTGAGCCAGGCGATCAGCCCGTCATCAACTTACGTGGCGAGAAGGTGGCGCTCGGCCCCTTCACCCGCCAATTGCTGCCAGTCTTCGAGCGCTGGTTCAACGACTTCGCGGTCGCCATCTTTTCTGGCGATCCCCTGATCCCCATGCGCAAGGAACTGGTCGAAGCCGACTATGAGCGCAACAGTAAGGACTGGCCAAGAGAGCGCGTGGAGTTCGTCATCTACGAGCGGGCGAGCCTACGCCCTATCGGCCTCACCGAACTGCGCCACCTCGATCGCGCCAATGGCACCGCCGACTTTGGCATCATGATCGGCGAGAAAGACTGCTGGGGCAAGGGTTTCGGCACCGAAGCCACCATTCTACTACTGGACTATGGCTTTACCGTGCTCGGACTGCACAACGTACTGCTGACCACCGCGGCCTACAACACGCGCGCGCAGCGCGCCTACATCCGCGCGGGCTTCCGCGAGATTGGCCGTCGCCGCGAGGTCTTCCGGCTTGGCGGGCGCCGCTATGACAATGTGTTCATGGAATGCCTGGCCACCGAATTCACGAGTCCGATCGCGCGCGTGGTCGAACTCCCTGACTAACACGGCTCTTAGGTAGGTTGCCCCGTTGTCCCGTAGTGGCGCATGGGTGTGCGCTCTGGCCCTCGTTCTCCGTAGTCGCGCACGGGTGTGCGCTCTGGGTCTGGTGATGTCCGTCGTCGCTGCACGGGTGTGCGCTCTGGGTCTGGTGATGTCCGTCGTCGCGCACGGGTGTGCACTCTGGGACGAGGCAGCGGTCTTCAGCCGCATAGCGTATGAAATCACCGTGCGTCCGGGTGTCCAGTGAACGCCCGCGCTCACAGCATCACTGGGTTTTGATTATGCACGATTCAACGAATACAGCGAGGACAATCTCCCGATGAGCGCCACCAACACCGCGTCGCGCTGGGGCCAGGCAACCTACTGGCCCCGCCTCGCACTGCGCCGCTACATCAAGACGGCGGCGATGGCCGCGAGCAGCGCCATCGGGGAGAGCCGTATCTTCGTGCTGGAATATTTGCTGCGCTTCCTGCGCGTGGCCGTGTTGCTGTCGTTGTGGCGGGTCATCCTGGCCGGCAAAGGTCCCGTCTCGGGCATGACCCTGCCCACTGTGCTGACTTACACCCTGATCTCTGAAGTCTTCGCGGAGCAGCTGACCAGCCGCACACAGGTGACCGATGATCTCTGGCAGGGCACCATCACCGTGCGGCTGCTGGAACCCATGACGGCCGTGGAACACTACGCGGCGGACATGGCCGGGCGCTGGCTCTTCGGGCTTGGCCTCGTTTCGCTGCCGTTGCTGCTCTGCGCGCCGCTGATTGGCGTCAATCCATTGCCGGCCAGTCCGCTGGCGGGGCTGCTGTTTCTGCCGAGCCTGGCGCTGTCCGTGGTGGTGGGCCTGGCGCTGGAGTTCTTCTTTGCCGGTCTGATTGTGGCGCTTCAGCAGGCGGTGTGGGTCATCACCCACATGCGCACCGCGATTTCCGCGCTGCTCTCCGGCGCGCTGCTGCCCCTGGCGCTGCTGCCCTGGGGCATTGGAAACGTGTTCGCCTGGCTGCCATTCGCCTCCACGGCGTCGGCACCACTGCAAATCTACACCGGCACTGGCAATCCAGCCATGCTGCTGCTGGTGCAGGCGGGCTGGGCGATCGTCCTCTGGCTCGTCACGCTCTGGCTCTGGCGCGCCAACCGCGAAAAGATGGTGGGCTATGGTGGGTAAGCGAATCTGGCACGACCTCGGCCGCATCGCACGGCTCTGGCGTCTCTACGCCAGCCTGGACCTGTTGTGGCTGCTGCGCGATGCCCAGACGGTGGTGACCTACGTGGTCTCCGACGCCATCGTCGGCATCGCGTCGGCTGCCGGGACTTTCCTGCTGGCGGAGCGGTTTGGTGGCATTGGCCGCTGGACGACGCCGCAGGTGATCTTCATGCTGGGCTACGCCCTGGTCGTGGCGGGTGTGCCCGCCGTCCTCTTCAACTACAACGTCGCCTATGTCAGCCGGCGCATCGGCCGGGGCCAGCTCGATCACCTCCTGATCCAGCCGCAGCCGATCTGGATGGCGTTGCTGACCGAGGGCTTCGCGCCCTTTACCGCCGCGATGACCGTGCTGCCCGGCATCGCGCTGCTCATCTGGGCCACCGGTGGGGTGCGCATCACCTTGTCAGCCGGCTGGCTGGCGCTGCTGCTGCTCAACATCGTCGCGTCGGTCACCATCGCGCTGGCGTTCAACTATCTGTGGGGCAGCCTGGCCTTCTGGGCGCCGCGCGCCGCCGAGGAGATCAACTCGACTACCTGGCGCCTGCTCGACCAACTCAAGCCATTTCCGCTGGACGGCATCTGGCCAGGATTGCTCGGAGGTCTGCTGAGTGTCGTGCCGGTCGGGTTCATGGCCTGGTATCCCGCGCGCGCGCTGCTGGGCCTGGATC
>DASYGC010000081.1:0-4008 GCA_036000225.1 Ktedonobacterales bacterium
CAGGAGAACGGCTCACGCCGTGGCTCCGCCGGCTGGTGGCACGGGCAACGCGGCGGACGCGGCATCTGGCGTGGGTGCGCCGGTGCGCAATTGCGCGAGCAGCGGCTGGGCGCGGCGCACCACATCGGCGTCGTTGGCAAAAGTCAGATATTCCAGTGCCTCGTGCAGCGGGAACCAGCGCACCGCGTCGTATTCGGCATCGTGGTCGGCGACATCGCCGCCGGTGGCTTCCAGCAGAAAGTGCGCGACCTCTTTGCGATAGCGGGTACGAGCGCGCGTGAAGGTGTAATAGATGCTGCCCAGTTCGCCGACGATGCGCGTGTTGAGGCCCGTCTCTTCGCGCACTTCGCGCAGCGCCGTCTCCGAGACGCCCTCACCGTGGCGAGGCGTGCCCTTGGGCAGCGCCCACACGCCCGCGTGGGTGCGCCCGACCAGCGCGATCTCGATACCCGCCAGCGGATCGGCGGGCGCGCGGTCAGCAGCGGGCGCGGCAGCCGCATGGGATGGTGAGCTAGCTGTGGCGGTCAGCGTGTTGGGGGGAAAGCGAAAGACGACGCCCCCAGCCGAAAACGCTCGCACCATCCGTGTTCTCGCCATATCCATCAACCGGTCACTGACGGCTCCGCCGCGCGTGCGCGTCAACCGCGAAGCGACACTTCACGGCCAACCGCGGCGCGCTCAGACCGCGACGACGCGCCCCTTCTCGCGATTGACGCGCAGAATCTTGAGCAGATATTGCTCGGAATTGACGTAGTACGGGTTGCGCTTGATGAACTTGCCAACCACCAGAATGGGATGGAGCTTGACCATTTCGCGAATCACCTCGCCAGGCAGTTTGGCATAATCGTAGTGCATCAGGGCGATGATGGGGGCGTTCTGGAAGGTAAAGATGGCGTCGGCGCCGGCTTCATATTTGAGGACCTGCTCGGGGGTGGCCACTTCGGCGGTGAGCCAGGTCATGTCAATCGAGATGCGGCAGGCTTTCCAGTTTTCGCGGCGCGCCTGGGCGATGAAGGTTTGATGCGTGGAGAGCAGATGCCAGGGATCAAAGTGTTTGCCAATCAGCAGAGTATCGCGGTCGGAGTGGAGCACCAGCTGGCCCGCTTCCTGGGCGGTGGCCGTGTTGATGCCGGCCTTGGTGAGCGCCTGTTCCATCTCGTGCACCGAGGCGGGCGAGCCGGCGAACAGACACTTCTCGTCGTTGGCCAGTCCCATCTCGATGAGCCGCGCCGTCACCCCAATGATCTCGGCCACCTTATTATAGAGCTGGCAAATATGCGATCCTGGCTGAATGCGCTCGGACTTCCCCTCGACGCTCAAATCCATGTTGCTTTACCTCCGCTTCTCGGGGCCAGTTGACCCGGGCACATCTATCCAGAGCACACGCTAGACCATACTACAACCCAACCCCATCCCCCGCCCGCAAAACCAGCGGCACTCCTCAGGGACGATTCCGGACACCACGCACCCGACCGACTGGCGTCTCCAGCAGGCAGCTTCATTGGGGTAGGCTGTTGCTGCGCTGGGACGGAACGCACATCGCGGCTCAACCCAAACGGGAATGGTAACGCAACGAGGATAGCACCGAATTTTGCCCAATGTCAAGGCCGGTGGAGCTGCCGGCCAGCGTTGCGCCTGCCTGGTTTTGCCGGCCCAAGCGACGCGCAACGTTGCGCCAGACGCCCGGCGCGTCGTAGCATGATGACAACGTTTATGCGCGGCCTGAGTCACCTGAAACCGAGGAGATCATGCAGCTTTCGAACCGCCTCAACCGTCTGCCGCCCTATCATTTCGCGGCCTACAATCAGAAGATCGCCGCGCTGCGCGCGGCCGGCCACGATGTGATCAACCTCTCGATGGGCGATCCCGATCTGCCCACCCCGCCCCAGGTGATCGAGGTGCTGCGCCAGACCGCGGGTGATCCAGCCAACCAGCGCTATCCCGAGTACGCCGGCATGCCCGAGCTGCGCACCGCTATTGCGGCGTGGTTCGCGCGGCGCTTTGGCGTCGCGCTGGACCCGACTCGCGAGGTGGTGGTCTTGATCGGCTCCAAGGAGGGGCTGGCGCACTTGCCGCTGGCCGTGATGGACGAGGGCGATGTGGCGCTGATGCCCGATCCGAATTACCCCGTCTATCCGTCGGCCGTGGCGCTGGCCGGCGGCATCTGCCAGACGCTGCCACTCGATCCGGCCCATGGCTGGCTGCCCGATCTAGGGGCGGTGCCCGCCGCCAGCGCACGCGCGGCGCGCACACTCTGGCTGAACTACCCGAACAATCCCACGGGGGCCGCCGCGCCACTCACCTTCTTTGCTGAGGCAGTGGCGTTCGCGCGCGCCAACGATCTGCTGCTGGTGCATGATATGGCCTACGCCGAAGTGACTTTCGATGGCGCACGTCCGCCGAGCGTGCTGCAGGTGCCCGGCGCCAAGGACGTCGCCGTCGAGTTCCACTCGCTCTCCAAGGCGTACAACATGGCCGGCTTCCGCGTGGGCATGCTGGTGGGCAATCCGACGGTGGTCGAGGGCCTGACCCGGCTCAAGAGCAACATTGACACGGGCATCTTCCGCCCGATCCAACTGGCCTCGATTGCCGCGCTGGGCCTGCCCCCGAGCTGGCTCGACGAGCGCAACGCCATCTACCAGCGGCGGCGGGACCGCCTGGTGGCCGCCTGCCGTGGGCTGGGTCTGGAAACGGCGATCCCCGAGGCGGGCCTCTATCTGTGGCCGCGCGTGCCCGCGGAGCAGAGCTCGGGCCAGTTCGCACTGGATCTGCTGGATCAGGCGGCGGTGGCCGTCACCCCCGGCACCAACTTCGGCGCGGCCGGCGAGGGCTATGTGCGCATCTCGTTGACCGTTTCCGACGCCCGCCTGGATGAGGCCATCGCGCGCATGGAGGCGCTTGTCACCGCGCGGGCTTGACGCGAAGATGCCTCATTTTCCGCCAAAGAAGCGCTGGGTGAAGGTCGCGATGAACGTGATCTCGACCAGCAGCCCAAGCATCGCTTCGAGCGCCGCCAGCACCGTGAGCGGGTTGCTCAGCGTCACGCTCCCGCCCGGCGAGAAGCCGCGCCCATGAAACGAGGTGACACTGAAGACCAGCGCTTCCAGCCAATTGAGTGGCACATGTGCCGCCTGGCCGAGCAGCAGATAGCCCACGGCAAAGCTGGCGATCATCCCCAGGTACACCAGCAGCGCCCTGCCGGGCTTGAACCCATAGCCCGCCAGGCCGTCCAGCAGCAGCGAACCGCCATACGTCAGCCACTTCCGCTGACGCCACGACAGGTCGCGTTTGAGGACCTGCGCACGGTAGGAGTAGCGGTCAGCGTCTTCATTCAACCCCTGATCGCGCAAGACCACGGCGAGCTGGCGGTTGGCCCGCACCGCCGCCTTGTACTGCTCCAGCTGGGCGGACCGATCCTTTGCCTCACCTTCGCTAGTGGTGGGCTGGCGCGCCTCCTGTTCTTCTCTCAGCCGGGTCACCAGCGACCAATCCACCACCGCGAGGTTGGTGCGGTCGAAGATCACCTGGTCCAGGCGCGCTCCCGTGAGCACCACGCCGTTGAGCCGTGAGGCCTTGTCGAAGCTGACCTCGCGCAGATCCGCGTCGTCGAGATGCGCGTTGGTGAGATTGGCCCGTTCCAGGTGCGCGCCGACGAGAAAGGCTTGTTCCAGGTGCGCGCCATACAGCTCGGATCCCTCCAGGCGCGCGTGGTAGAGGTCACAGCCCTTCAGATTGGCGTCGAGCAGCAGTGTCCCCACCAGAATGGCCTGGGTGAGCCGGGCACCCTCCAGGTGGGCGCCGCCCAGCCCAGCGTCATCTAGCCGCGCCCGTGCCAGATTCGCCTGCTCCAGATGCGCGCCATTGAGGCAGGCGCGCTCCAGGCGGCAATCGCTCAGATCGGCGCCCTCCAGGTGGAGCGCCGACAGGTCGAGGGTGGAGCGGATACCGCTATCGGCGAGCGCGGTACGCAGTTGTTCCTCGCTGTCGCCGACAGCGCCGCCAGCGCCC
>DASYGC010000082.1:0-2541 GCA_036000225.1 Ktedonobacterales bacterium
CACGCGCATCGCGCAAGCGAGTGCGAACGCGTCGCGCTCCACCTCGTAGTAGCCCGGCGACCAGCCCATGCATGGCTGCTCGCGACACGCCGTGGGGCGAATCGCGGCAGGTACGATGCATTATCATGGCCCGCTGCATGCGAGGAGGAACACCAGCACAGCCATGAGCGCCAGAACAGAGGTCACGGCGCGTCCGCACGTGGCTGGAAGGCTTGATAGCGGGCGACGACGTGCCAGGTACAGCCGACAGGAGACCAGCATGAGCGCATCCACCAATCCGGAGTTGACCCCAGAAATACTTGCTGACTTGCGTGCGCAACTCGCGCGGCAGCAGACGCGCCTCACCGCGGAGATCGCGCGCCGTCGCCAATTGGAAGGCGTTGGCGACACCCCCGAGCAGGACCCCAATACGGATGTGCGTGGCGACCAGGGCGACCAGAGCGTCGATCTCGAAGCCTGGGACAACAGCCGCCAACTGGCACTCGATCTCACGGCGCAACTCGCCGATGTGCGCCACGCGCTGGAAAAATTCGGCACCGGCTCCTATGGCGCCTGCGAGCGCTGCGGCCGGCCGATTCCCCTGGGGCGCCTGCGGATCATTCCCTCGGCGCGCTTCGATGTGGAGCACGAAACGCAAGCCGAATCGCGCTGAATGGGTGCCGCGGGCGCTGGCGGGGTACGAACCGGGACCTGCTCTCGCTCAGGCGCTCAGGATCACCCGCACGTCAGAGTGGGCGAAGACCGAGCTCCCCGCCTGCGGTGATTGGTAGAGCACCTGATTGGGTAGGACCTCCGGCAACGACTGCCGCTCCTCGACGATGAGCCGCAGACCCGCCCGTCGCGCCAGCACGATCGCATCGGCGAAGGTGAGCCCCTGAAGTTCGGGAACCTGGATGAGCAGTTCATTGAGCATCGTGGAGAACCAGAGATAATTCTCCTTCTTCTGCTTATTGAGGGCGTTGAGGCTCTCGCGCGTCTGACCCAGGCGCATCTGGGCGAAGATGCGATCCATTACGGTGAACGCGTTGGGAATGTCGCGCATGGTGATAGGGAATTTGCGCCCCGACGTCTCCACGATGATAGACCCGAAACCCAGGATCTTCCCCAGCAGGGTTTGCTCGACCCGGATGTTCTGCACCCGGGCATAGGGAGCATCGTTGCTGTACTCGGCCAGCACGAAGAAGAGCCGATCGATGTCAATCACGCGATGGGTCGTGAGAATGAAGACATCATCAGCCCAGTTCAAGAAAATGAAATAGGCCATCACTGCCCCACCCACCACCCCGGCCGCCAGCGCCAGCCAGCGCACGCCCGGTGCCGCTTGACCCAGGGGCAGCAGGCCCCAGACCAGCAGGCCGCCAGCGATCACACCAATTGCGGAAAGCTCATTGCGCAGCAAGACGTACCAGTGGCGATAGACGACGGCCACCAGGCTCTCGCCAGACAGGAATCTGATCGGAATCTTGCGGTGAACCAAGCGATCGATTGGTGACTGCCGGACGGGAGTCTCGGGCGGCAGGGTGGCCGGTTCGGCCAGGCGATCCAGGACGGTCTGCACCTGTGGAATTGACACGCGCGGAAGCGGAGCGGTGTTCGGCCCGGTATGCGGAACCGTGGCGCGTGGGGAGCCTTCCATCGCGTCGAGGATCGAATCCGCGATATCGCGTGGATGGGCGACACCCGCGAGCAGAATGGCATTGCCGACCGGTCGGACTTCGACGTCGCCAATGCCCAGCAGCACGCGATAGAAGGCGCGCTGTTCCACGCGCACCTGACCGATGCTCTTGAGAGGAATTTCGGCGCGGTGGCTGTGCAGGTACCCCACCGAGCTGATGACCCGCTGGTTCGTGAGGATGTAGTAGGCATGGAGCCAGCGCCACAGACTCGTACTGCCGAACCAAATGGCGTACCCGATCAAGCCAAGCCAGCCGACCAGTTGGATCACGGGAACCAGCAGGCTGGCGCCGCCCAACGCCAGGCTGATCGCCAGCAAGAGCACGGCTCCGGCGATCAGGGGCCAACCCGTCGAGAGCAGGTAGAGCGACGACCGGCGTTTGAGCCAGATCACCTGTTCGTCGGCCAGCTGGCCATCAAAGTGCTTGTTGGAAAACTGAGGATGTACGTGTCGCGTGACGCGCGGTATCACGCGCGCCGCGTGCAGGGTCCATCCGGCAGGTTGAGTGAGTGGTGTCGGTCTACTGGCGGACATGGATGCCTCGTGTGAGCCGGCATGGTGGATTGCCGCTGCCTGCCGTGATCGCCGGTTGCGCCGACGGACAGGCGGATTATTCGTGAGGTCATCGGCTTGCCACGCCGGCTCTCGGGTTGTGGTGGTGGGTTCCTCGGCGCGTCGAACGCGCAGACAGATACGACACGCATCGCAAGCATGACCTCGATAGCACACTTCCGCTACCGCACACTAGCTAGTGCGCCTTGCTGGTCTTGTTTCCTTGTTTGGCGATGAAGAGGATGGCGACCAGAGCAACCAGGCCGATACCAAGAATCATCGGCAACGAGGCCAATGGTGTCGAGCTATCGGGC
>DASYGC010000083.1:0-7208 GCA_036000225.1 Ktedonobacterales bacterium
GGCCGCTATGGCGCGGCGACGGTCGATCTGATTCAGCGCATCGAGCGTTTCGACGCCCTGCAGCGACCGGCCGCTGCGCGCCGGCGTCTGGTGGTCTCCGCCGAGCGCGGCGAGGTCGAGCGCACCGCGGCCAATCGCGCGCGCCGTCGTGAACGCCAGCACAAAGAAGACGCCGAGGCGATGCGCGTCATGTTCGTCGGCATGGCCGAAGACCTACGCGTGGTGATCTTCAGGATCGCTGATCAGCTGTGTACGATGCGTGCCGTACGCGACGCCGCTGATCTGCTGCGCCTGCGTGCGGGTGCGGCCACCTCCCACTCCGATGCCGTTCCCGACCAGCCCGGCGCCGAAACGGCGATTGAGGAGCGCGTCGCGGTCGATGCCCGCCACGAAACCCCGTCCGCGATCCCGCCGGCCAGCGATCGCTCCCTGTTGCCTGCCCCACGGTGGACCCTCGATGAGTGTATCGCGGCAGCGGAGGAGACACGCACACTCTACGCTCCGCTCGCCAGCCGGCTCGGGATGAGCCGCCTGGAGAGTGAGCTAGAGGATCTCGCGTTCGCCGTCCTCGAGCCGGACGACTATCGCTGGCTCACCGAGACCGTCGCCAGCGAGAAATTCGCTCGCGGCTCGTATGTGCGGCGCATTTGCGATATCCTGCGCGACGAGATGGCGAAGATCGGTGTCAAGGCCCAGGTATCTGGCCGTGTCAAGCATCTCTACAGCATTTTCAAGAAGGTGCAGGCGCGGGGCATCCGCGACGTCACGCAACTCTACGATATCGTCGCGTTCCGCGTCATCGTCGAAACAGTAGCGGATTGTTACCTGGTACTTGGCCATGTCCATCAACTGTGGCGACCGAAGGATGGTCGTATTAAGGATCTCATCGCCAACCCCAAGTCCAATGGGTACCAGTCGTTGCATACGACCGTGTTCTGCCTGGATGACCGCCTGGCCGAGTTCCAGATTCGCACGCGGGAGATGCATCAACTGGCGGAATTCGGCGTGGCCATGCACTGGCACTACAAAACCGTCGGTGATCGCGCGTCTTCTTCAGCGCCCGAATTGCGGGTGTGGGTCAAACAGGTGGAGGAGTGGCAACCAGAGATCCACCAGACAGCGGCTACGCCGGCAGAGCACAGCAACGCGCTGGGCGGAGCCGACATGCCCAACGAGCTCATCTATGTATTCACACCCGCCGGTGACCCCAAGGAATTGTCAGCTGGATCGACACCGCTCGATTTCGCGTACCGCATCCACTCCGACGTTGGCGATCACTGTGCCGGCGCCCGCGTCACCACCGAGGATGAGCGACTGGTGACCAAGATGGTGCCGCTGGATTACCAACTGAAGACCGGCGACACCGTGGAGATCATTACGCACAAGCACGCCCATCCCACTCGCGATTGGCTGCGGTTCGCCGTCACCAAACCAGCTCGTACGCACATCCAGCGCTATCTCAAGGCGCATGAGCGCCACATTGATCAGCAGATCGGACGCGACCGCCTGGATCGCGACTTGAAGCTGCAGGGGCTGCGCTCGGGTATCGACGACCTGCGCGAAGATGATCTGCTCTGGACCGCGCACGACCTCGATCTGCCTGATGTTGAATCGTTGCTGGTGGCGCTGGGCAGCGAAAAGCTGCGCACGGCTGTCGTGATCGGCAAACTGCGCGAACGCCTGCCCGACCGTTTCGCGCCTGGCCCCGAATCGCGCGACGCCCAGTCCGCCGCTGGCGAGTTAAATCGCCCATCCGAAGCGCAGCCGGCGGGCGGTGTAGATGTGGCTGGCGTGCCCGGCGTCTATACTCGGCTGGCGAGTTGCTGCAATCCCGTGCCCGGTGATGCGGTGCGTGGCTTCATCACCCGCGGACGCGGCGTGGTGGTGCACCAGGCCAATTGCCCAAACCTGGCGGCCATGCTCGCGCGCGAGCCGGAGCGCGCGGTCGCCGTTGAGCTGGCCCAACTCGATGGACAGCATGCCTATCGTGTGCCCATCATCATTCAGGCCAGCGATCGCGCCGGGCTGCTCGCCGACGTCACTGGCGTCATTTCGCGCCTCAAGATCAATATGGTCAAAGTGGCGACGGTGACCAATCCCGCGCGCCACACGGCGACCGTTACGGCAGTGCTGGAATTGACGCGCGCCGACCAGCTCGATGTTGTCCTGCGCCAGATCCTCGGCGTGAAGAGCATCGTCTCCGCCGAACGCAAGCAGAATCGGTCAACCGTCAGCGGTGCGAGCGAACCGGAGTCGAGTCGCAAGCGACCTTCCCGCGGCAGGCGCTAGCGGCGGCCAACCAGCTCGCCACGGGCCTCACCCAGCAGGCGCTCGAAGCTCGCGAATCGCTCCGGCGCGATCCGCCCATCGGCCAGCGCCACGCGCAGCGCGCAGCTAGGCTCCCCCGCGCCGTGCGCGCAGTCTTCATACTCACAGTCATCGGCCACTGGCCGCAGCTCCACGAAGCAGCGCGCCAGGTCTTCCGCCGGCACATTCCATAATGCCAGCTCGCGGATGCCCGCGCTATCCGCCAGCCACCCACCGTCTGGCAGTGGCAACAGGCGTGCGCCGGTCGTCGTGTGCCGCCCCTTGCCGGTAGCCGCGCTCACCGCGCTCACGCGCTGGGCGGCGTCTGGCAGCAGCACGTTAATCAAGGAGGATTTGCCTACCCCCGATGGGCCCGTCATCAGTGAGATCCGACTGAGCAGACAGGCGCGCAGCTCGGCCAGGTGCGCTCCCGTGCGCGCACTGGTGAGCAGCACTCGATACCCCAGGCCCGCGTAGGCCCTCGCCGCGGCATCCACCTCGGCGGGGACTCCGAGATCAACCTTGTTCAGGCAGATCGTGACCTCCACGCCTGCGAACTCGCACAATGCGAGATAGCGATCGAGCATCCCGAAGTGGGGGATCGGGTCACGCACGGCGAACATCAGGACGGCGTGGTCGAGATTGGCCAGCATCACATGTCCACCGCCCGCCTCGCCGCCTGAGCGGGTCAGCGTGGTATGGCGTGGTCGCAACTCCTCGACCACACCACGGGAATCTCCCAGCGGCGTGACGAGCACCCGATCACCCGTGGCAATGCGCATAGGTCCTTCGCTCGCGCGTTCAGCGCCAGCCGCCCGGCCATGCCCGGGTCGCTGGGGAGCGGTTCGCCCGGCGCCTGGTTTGGTAGGTCGCGCATCTGCCCCGACCGCACTCACGCGCTCAGGTGTTGTCTGGCGACGCAAGCGACCCCGGTAAGTGCACAGCAGATCGCCTCGCGCCGTATGGACTTCGGCGAATCCTTGAGCGACAGCTACCACGATGCCTTCCACCCAGGGCCGGTCGCGCACGGCCATCACCGCGGCGCCGGCCTGTAGTTCTGTCGCTCCATCCGCCTCAGTCATGCCCACCTCGCGCTCGCGCTCATGTATGCTTGCCAGCCTGCCAGTGCCTGCCCAAAGTGGGTTCACGGGCACGCTAGTCTATTCTACGACCACACCGTACGCGCGTGTCTCTTTCGACAATGCCGGGCGCGCATGCGTCCACCGCTGGCTACGATGCGCTCGTCGACGTGGCCGATACCGCCGCCTGCGCGGCGTCCGCCGCCGCTGCCGGAGCACGCCCAGATTCCAGCGCATGCGCCTCAGGTGGATTATACTGCGGCAATTGCATTTCCGCTCGGATGCGCCGGATGCCCTGGTACACCATGCGCTCCTCGAGACCCAGCCCCGCCGCGATGCGCTTGTGGGCGCCCACCTCGGGGAGCGGCAGCAGCGGCGTGTACGCCACACGAATACGCTCGAGATCCTCGGGGGTACCGGCATAGGCCTGGAGATCCCACCAGCTCGGCAACTGACGGCGCTCGCGCAGGTCTTGCACCACTTTCTTGACCGCCGCCTTGGGAATGTCCAGTTCGCGCGCGATCTGGGTGCGGATTCCATCGAATTCGACGGGCTGCGCCAGCTCGAGATAGCGGGCCTCGATACGCTCGCGCAACTCGTCGGTCACCTCGAAGGGCGGTATCAGTGGCTTCGGTTCGCGCTTGGGCCGCGGTTCCTTGCCCGCTGTGGCTGACGTTTCTCCCCGCGGCCCTTTGCCCTGTCGGCCTGGCTTCTCCTGGCCGCCCCCATTTGGATGCGGTGCTGGCTGCTCATGGGCTGGGCCGTGGTGGATAGTGCCGTCGCGCGTGCTAGAGGTCGCGCCCTCACCATGGCTCGGCTCCCCGCTGGCGACGGTGCTAGCCGTCGCTGCCAGACGCGGATCAAGAATCGCCGCGCCCGGACCGCTAATCTTGGGAGGTGCGACCGGAGCCGCGGAGGCGGCGGGCTTCGCGCTCGCAAGCTTGCTGGCCGCATGTGCCTTGCGTTCGCAGTCCTGGCATAATGTCTGCCGGGATGATGCCTTGAAGGCCCTGTGGCAATTGGCGCACTTCGCCTTGACCTTGCTCATGGATCGCTGCTCCTCCCCTGGTCCTTAGATGACGCGTCGCACGCAAAACGCGTAGGCGCAGTATATGCGCCCTGTGCGGTCGCGTCAATGCGGCGGGCGGCGATCAAGCTCAGCCATTCGCGCTTGACGGGCGCGCCCCGATCGGGGTATACTTGTGCGCAGCGTGAGGGATGTTTGTCCTGTCCCCTCCCCGTGCCACCTTCCTCGGTAGCTCAATGGTAGAGCGAGCGGCTGTTAACCGCGCGGTTAGAGGTTCGAGTCCTCTCCGAGGAGCCACTTCCCTCCCCACTTCCTTGCTGCTGTGGCACGCTCGCGTTCGGAGGCGTCGGCCCGGACGTCCCCCGAATTCGTGTCCCAGGTGGTCGGAGAGACCGCCCAACTCCTCAGCGTCCCACCGCACTCCTGCCACACGGCGTCCAGCCCAGTGCGCCGGACGACCCTTCGCGCGTCCACCCGCGCTCATTTCGTCGCCGGTGTCCCATACGCGCCGGGGGTGCCGCCTGGCGTGGGCGCGGGGGTAAACAGCGCGCCAATATCGGAAATCTTCCAGGCGTTCTGAATGAATTGCAGTGTGAGCACCACGGGGTAGGTAAATTTGTGATTGGTGCCGCTCGTGCGCGTGACCGTATAGGTCAGTGTCACATTCGTCGCCGATGGCGTATCCTGCTTGAGCAGGGCATACCCCGTCACCGGTCCATACTGCGCATCCACCTGCTTGGCCTGCGTGTCGAATGCGGTGAACGTTAATTGAATCCCCAACACCGGAGCCAGATCAGCATCGTGGGCCGATTGGTAATCCTTGGCGGACATCGCGGACCAGAACGAACTCCCGGTATCCACCGCGGCTGGCTTCTGATTGAGCAACGTGAGCCCGTAGTATGTGCCGCCCGCGCAGAAGGCGCACATCAAAAAGGAGGAGACCGTCATCACCAGGGCGAGCATCCAGGTATTCTTGAGCCGTGGCGGATGGACATCCGCGGCGATCTGGAACTCCTCGCGCATCGTCTGCAAGCGCATTTCACGCTCATAGCGATCCAGACGCTCCTCGCCATGCCTGGCCTCGGGATTGAGGTTGAGCTGGCGCAACTCCTCTTGCAACTCTTTGTAGCGTTGCGTCGCCTCGCGGAGCTCCTCGGGCGTCGCGCGTTGGCTTCTGGCCTCCGCCAGCCGACGACGATCGAACTCGCTCATCCACCACCCCTCATGTTCCCGTGCTTATCGGTCGTTTCCAGCCTGGCGTGACCCAGCGGCTGCCAGCGTACTATATCTGTGGCGTCCCCAGGTGTCAAGAATCATGGGACTGCCCGCCCGTGTCGGCGCTCGTTTGGTTGCGGGCTGATCTGAAAGTCGCGGCAAACTGGGGCCATTTGGCCTTGACAGCACACCCTGGATAAGTATACTGAATACATGAGGTCACGGTTCGCACGGGGTGCGATTCCACCCTCAGGACTACTGCGCACGCTTGGCTCGTCTTGGCTTTCGATACGTGTTGTCCTCTGTTTCCCTTTCCCCATCGCTCCCACTCGGCCGGCCACGTGTGATGTGGTCGGACGGCGCCAGTTGACACGTACTCGGTTGATCCGCTCGCCCGTGACAAGACCTGTCTGTGCGCTGAACCAGCTAACATTACCACCCCGGTGATCGTTGGCTGTGTTGGCAGAGTCAGCGTGGCAGTTGCTTGCTCAGGCGGGTTGATGCGAAGGCTCTGATGGCTCTGCGTCCCGCGGTGAACGTGGGTGGAGTACCCGCTGCGTAGTTGGATGGCTCCCGTGAGACAGTGCCGTCTCCAGATCGCCGATCCCAGCGCCGCGGCTCCAGCCCCCAAACCCGCGTCCACTGTCCCGCTGGTCTATGCGCTCTTCGATGCGCTTGATTTCGGTGTTACGCTCGCGCGATCGTGCTTGCTTCTGCTCGAGTGTACCCGCTCGACATCGGCCGGTAGGTTGCGCCGGACCCATGCCGTTGGTGCGTCGAGGTGGATGACCGGAGGCGCGTTGGTGGTCCCGTGTCGTTTCCATTGCCGCTCGTTGTGTTCCCCGTATGCATTGGCCTATTGATTTCCACCATCGTAGCGACAGCATCGCCTAGTGAGTCCGAACTTCAGGGGGCAATATGAGGCCAGAGGACACCACCGAAAGCATCCAACCGACCACTGATTCAGCAACCGAGGACATTACACCGGATGTGGAGCAATCCGCGGCACCTACCGATTTCGCGACCGAGCAACAAGCGGCTACTGATGCCGCTTCACCCATAGAAGCCAGCGACACGACCACAACTTCCACGCCGGCAGCAGCCGCCACCGGCGGACTGGAGGAACTGGTAGCAAGCACGCTGGCACACCTGCAAACCGTCATGCACTCCGTCAACGAGGCCATCGCCAGGCTGCTGCAACATCCGGCTGTCAGCCAGATGACCAGCGCCGCCGCTCCGATGGCCACCTCAGAGGCGGCAACCGCGAGCGCTGATATCACCGCCGAAGCCGCCGCGCCCGCTGCCAGCGCTGACGTGTTCGCCGTATCCGCTCCGGCTGATGGCGGTGACTCAGCGCCAGCGGCGGAATCCGCTGAGGCTGCCGGCGATACCTCCCTGACTCCCGAGGCGGCAGCGGCGGGCGAGCAAGCAGCAGCTCCAGCTGAGGCGATGACGGCTGCCGCGGAGTCCTCCATGGACTCCCCGACATCACCGGCGGACGACCTGACGGCGGAAGCTGGTCAGGATGGTGCCGCCGATGCCGTGGCGGCGGAGGCGTCCACCACCGAGGCCGAGTCGGC